>JBQLZI010000049.1:0-12070 GCA_052168195.1 Phycisphaerales bacterium | reverse complement strand
ACCGGCGCAAGCCGCGGCATCGGCGAGGCGATCGCGCTTCGTCTCGCGAAGGACGGCCGCCGAGTGATCCTCGCGTCGCGCAGCGAGGGCCCGCTCAACGAGGTCGCCGCGCGCATCGACGCCGAGGCCGGCAAGGGTTCGGCCGGCGTGGTCGCGGTCGACGTCGGCGACGCCGCCGCGCTGCAGCAGGCGATCGACGGCGTGGTCGAGCGCGAAGGCCGGCTCGACATCCTCGTGAACAACGCGGGCATCACCCGCGACGGCCTGCTCCTGCGCATGAGCGACGACGACTTCATGGACGTCATCCGCGTGAACCTGCAGAGCGCGTTCGTCGCGTGCCGCGCGGGCGCCCGCGCGATGATGCGCGGCAAGTTCGGGCGCATCGTGAACATCGCGAGCACGTCGGGCGTGGTGGGCAACGCAGGCCAGGCGAACTACGCCGCGGCGAAGGCGGGCCTGATCGGGCTCACGAAGACCGTCGCCCGGGAACTGGGCGGCAAGGGCATCACCGCGAATGTGGTGGCGCCCGGGTTCATCCAGACCTCGATGACCGATTCACTCCCGGATTCGGTGAAAGACAAGGTGATGGAGGCGATGGCGGTCCGCCGGCTGGGCACGCCGGAGGACATCGCCGCCGCCGTCGCGTATATGACGGCCGACGAGGCGGGCTACCTGACCGGGCAGGTGCTCTGCGTCGACGGCGGGCTGACGATGTGCTGAACGGGGCCGGTCCGGGCTCTCCGCGGAGGGTCTTGGCGGACCGGCTCATGAAATCTATACTCGGGGCTCCGCGATGGGAATCCGGCCGGGCGACCGGCCCCCTACCGTTGGAGACGCCCATCCACGATGGAGGTAATGCCGTGACCGAAGCGGAAATTGAAGCCAAAGTGACCGACATCGTCGCCGAGCAGATGGGCGTCGAGAAGTCCGAGATCACCCGAGAGACCAGTTTCGTCAACGACCTGAACGCCGACTCGCTCGACACCGTCGAACTGGTCATGGAGTTCGAGGACGCGTTCGACACGTCGATCCCCGACGAGGAGGCCGAGAAGATCGGCACCGTCGGCGCCGCGATCGACTACATCAAGACCGCCCTCGCCCAGAAGGCCTGAGCCCAGCGCTCGGCGTGTGACCCACCCCGCCCCGACGCGGCCCGACACGGGGCGCGCGTGGCTTTCCGTCTCTGTCGCGCGAGACCCCATGCCCAACCACACCCGTTCCAGCCAGCACCCCCGGCGCGTGGTCATCACGGGCGCGGGCGCCGTGACGAACCTCGGCCTCGACGCCCCCAGCACCTGGGACGCGATGCTCGCGGGCCGCTCGGGCATCACCACGATCCAGGGCGAGGAGTTCGCCCGCTGGTCGAGCGACTGGGCCGTCAAGATCGCCGGCCAGATCCACGACTTCGACCCCGCGTCGCGCATCGACAAACGCGAGGCGCGCCGCCTGGACCGCTTTTCGCAACTCGGCGTCACCGCGGCCGTCGAAGCCGTCGAGCATTCCGGCATCGATTTCTCCAAGGAAGATCCGACACGCTGCGGCGCCGTGGTCGGATCGGGTGTCGGCGGCATCCAGACCATCGAACAGGGCGTGCTCCTGCTCGCCGAGAAGGGGCCGGAACGCCTCAGCCCCTTCACCGTGCCCCGCCTGATGATCAACGCCGCGGCCGGGGACATCTCCATCCGCTTCAACCTGCAGGGACCCACCAGCGCGCACGCCACCGCCTGCGCTTCGTCGGGCAACTGCATCGCCGACGCGATCGCCACCATCCGCCGCGGCGAGGCCGACGTCATGCTCGCGGGGGGTGCGGAAGGCGCCGTCAGCCCGATCTGCCTGGCTGCCTTCTCCACGATGCGCGCCCTCTCGACGCGCAACGACGAGCCGGCCAAAGCCTCGCGCCCCTTCGACAAGGACCGCGACGGATTCGTGCTCTCCGAGGGCGCCGCCGTGGTGGTGCTCGAGTCCGAGGAGCACGCGAAGGCCCGAGGCGCCGAGATCCTCGCGGAACTCGCCGGTTTCGGCATGTCGACCGACGCGCACCACATCACCGCCCCCGACTCGGAAGGCCGCGGCGCCACCCGCTCGATGACCTGGGCGATGGAGGACGCGGGCGTGAACCCGGGCGATGTTGATTACATCAACGCGCACGGCACGAGCACCCCCCTCGGCGACGCCGCCGAGGTCGCGGCCGTGTTCAACGTGTTCGGCGATCACGCTCGGGCGAGCAAGGGCGGCAAACTGCTCATGTCGAGCACCAAGTCGATGCACGGGCACACGCTGGGCGCGTCGGGCGCCGTCGAAATGATCGCCTGCATCAACGCGCTGCGCCACGGCGTGGCGCCCCCGACGATCAACCTCGACAACCCCTCAGACGGGTTCGACATCGACCTGTGCGCCCACAAGCCCCGCGAGCGCAAACTCCGCGTGGCGCTGAACAACACCTTCGGCTTCGGCGGCCACAACGTGACGCTGGTGCTGAAGGCGTATCAGGGCTGAGCGGAACGGGGCCAGCCAGAATCTCGAATCACACCGCCTTGTCGATCTTCGACGCCAGGTCGAAGTCCTTCTCCGTGATGCCGCTCGCGTCGTGGGTCGACAGCGTGAGCGTCACCTTGTTGTAGCGGATGAGGATGTCGGGGTGGTGGTCCGCCTCTTCGGCGAGTTCGGCCACGCGGTTCACGAAGGCGACGGCGCCCGCGAAGTCCTTGAAGAGCACGGTCCGCTGGATGGCGCCGTTGGTCTCCGACCACTCGGGCACGTCCTTCAGCCGTTCCTCGATCTGCGGGGTCTCGAGTTTCTGCATTGGGTCTCTCGAATCGTCCTCGGCGTCCATGGGCGGGCGATTCCCGCGCGCGGTGAGTGAGCGGTATCTTCGGGCATGGGCCGGCCCAGTCAAGGCGGACAACATCCCCCGAACACGCAGCGTACCGCCGCGCCGCGCGTGACGCGGCTGGCGCCCTCCCCCACCGGGGCGCTCCACCTGGGCAACGCGCGGACGTTCCTCATCAACTGGGCGGTCGCCCGGCAGCGAGGCTGGAAGGTCGTGCTGCGCATCGAGGACCTCGACGGCCCGCGGATCAAGGAGGGCGCCGCCGAGGGCGCGATCGAGACGCTGCGCTGGCTGGGGCTCGACTGGGACGAGGGGCCGCTGATCCAGTCCCGCGACCTCGCGCCCTACGTGGAGGCGATGCGGCGTCTCGCGCGGGACGGGCTCGCGTTCCCGTGCGCGCTGACGCGCGCGGAGATCGAGGAAGCCGCGTCGGCGCCGCACGGCTCGACCGGGGAATCCCGCTTCTCGCGCGACCTGCGTCCGCCCATCGAGCGCCGATCCTTCGACGACACGGAAATGAATTGGCGGTTCGTCGTCGGCGACGGGGCGGTGGAGTTCACGGACGCGTTCGCCGGAAAGCAGCGCATCGCGCCCGCGGAGAGCGTCGGCGATTTCGTCATCTGGACGAAGCGCGCCCAGCCCGCGTATCAACTGGCCGTGGTCGTCGACGATCACCGTCAGGGCGTGACCGATATCGTCCGCGGCGACGACCTGCTCGATTCCGCCGCGCGGCAACTCATGCTCTATCGAGCGCTCGGGCTCACGCCGGAGCCCGAATACATCCACCTGCCGCTGGTGCTGGGCGAGGACGGGCGCCGCCTCGCCAAGCGTCACGGCGACACGCGGCTCGACACATACCGCGAGCGGGGCGTTGCGCGCGATCGCGTGATCGGCCTGCTCGCGTGCTGGAGCGGCGTGCTCGACGCGCCGAAGCCCATGTCGCCCGACGCGTTCGTGAGCGCCTTCAATCTGGAGCGCCTGCCGCGGAACGCGGCGACCTTCACGCCGGAGAACGACCGATGGCTGCTCGCATGACCACGCTGACCGTTGCGCTCGCGCTGGGCGCCGCCGCCGTTCTGCCCGGGTGCTCTTCGGCGGAGTCGGGCGGGAACGCCGTCGCGCCGAGCGGCCTGCCCACCGCGCCGGTCACGGTGGCCGGCGAGAAGTTCACGATGGAGCTCGCGCTCGACGAACCGAGCCGCATCCACGGGCTGTCGGGGCGCGAGTCGATCGATCCGCAAGGCGGAATGCTCTTCGTGTTCCCCTCGTCGATGCGGCGTGAGTTCGTGATGCGCGACTGTCCCGTTCCGATCGATATCGCGTTTCTGGACGCTTCGGGCCGGGTGGTCGCGGTCCACGAGATGACGCCCGAGCCGCCGCAGCGCGAGGGTGAGACCGATATCCAGTACGAGTACCGGCTCAAGCGGTACCCAAGCAGGTTCCCGGCCCAGTTCGCGGTTGAGACGGCTGGGGGGCGCTTGGCGGCTTTGGGGTTGAAGGAGGGCGACAAGATTCAGTTCGACGTCGAGGGGCTCAAGCGCCGGGCCCGCTAGGCCGATCCGGCCCCGTTGGCCGAGCGTTCGCAGCCGGCGCGGGAGGCGCGCCGGGCGTTCGGTGCAGGAGCGAGAGAGGCCGCCGCGGCGAGGGTTTTCGGACCGGCGCCGCGCGGACCGTGGAAGGCGCCTGTGACCCCCCTGACCACTCGCGGACACCCCGCCGATCGACCCATCACCCTGCTGGCGCCCGGGCGCCTCGAGGAAGCCCACGCGCGGGTGTGGAGGCGGATCTCGTCATTCTGGCCGCGTCCGTCGACGCCGCCGGAGATCCAGTTGCTCGACCTGGAAGCGGCGCTGGAGGCGCCGGAGAGCATCCGCGGGTGCGCGGCGCTGGCCGTGTACCACGACGACGAGCCGCCCCCGGTGACGCTCCATGCGCTGGCGGACGCGCTGCAATCGAAACTCATTCCGGCGATCGCGCTCGTGCCTCGCCTCGACGAGCACCCGGCCCGCATCTCGGGCGACGAGATCCTGATGCTCGATTCCGGGGCCGCGCCGGTCATCGTGGCTTCCGCGCTGTTCGCGCTCAGCGAGCGTCAGCCCGCGATCGCGAGTCTGCTCCGCGAGAACGCCGCGCTGCGCCGCTTCCAGCAGGGCCTGCGCGGGCAGATCGAAAAGGTGAACGAGGAACTCCAACTCGCGAGCCAGGTGCAGCGCGACTTCCTGCCGCGCGACGTGCCGCGCGGGCACGCGCTGGAGATCGGCGCGTTCTTCCGCCCCTGCGGGTACGTGAGCGGCGACATCTACGACGTGCAGCGTCTCGACGAGACGCACATCGGGTTCTTCATCGCCGACGCCGTCGGGCACGGCGTGCCCGCGGCGCTGATGACCATGGCGCTGGCGCGGACGCTGCACATCGCGGAGATCCGCGGCGAAGCGGGCGAGATCGTGTCGCCCGGCGAAGCACTCTCGCGGCTCAACCGCGAGATGATCCGCCGGCACGGGTCGACGCCCCGGTTCGCGACGGCGATCTACGGCGTGGCGGACCTCGAGACGATGCGCATCACCGTCGCGAGCGCCGGGCACCCGCCCGCGCTGGTGTTCGGGCCCGACGGCCTCAAGCGCGTCAACGCCGACGGGAGTCTGCTCGGCGTGTTCCCCGACGACGTGTACGGGGAGACGTCGTTCGACCTCGCGGATGACGAGATCCTCGTGGTGCATTCCGATGGATTCGAGACGGCGTTCCCCGAGCAGCACGGCGATCATCACGAGCGGCGGCTGCCCACGACGAACTACCTCGACCGCTTCGCGGAAATGTACGAAGCCGCGATGAACCCTCCCAAGGAGGGCGCCGAGCGCGAGCGCGGGCTGCACGCCCGCGCGGGTCTCGTGCACCCCGGGAAGGGCCGGCTCGACTCCGCGTTGGAAGTGCTCGCGCAGCGGCTCGACACGCAGGCGGGATCGCTCCATCAGGTGGACGACCTGACCGCGCTGGTCTTCGCGAAGCAGGCGGCGTCGACGCGTTCCGTCGGCGACCCACCCGCGGAGCACGCGGTTGCGAAGGGCCGCACGCGAGCGGCCTGAACGCGTTGCCGTACAATCCGGGCGTGAGCACCCCCGCCCAATTCGCGGCCGAGCAGGCCGAGCAGTCCGCGAAAGCCCCGCCGAGGGTCGATCCGACGGCGTTCGTGCACCCCAGCGCGGAACTCGCGCACGGCGTGGTGCTCGGACGCCATGCGTACGTGGGACCGGGTGTGCGGCTCGGCGCGGGCACGGCGCTGATGCACAACGCGACGGTTCTGGCCCACACCGAGATGGGCGCGGGCAACGTGGTGCATCCCGGCGCGGTGCTCGGAGGAGATCCGCAGGACCGCGCGTTCAAGCCCGACTCGCCCGGACGGCTGATCGTGGGCGATCGGAACATCTTCCGTGAAGGCGTGACCGTCTCACGGAGCACAGGCGAAGAACGCCCCACGCGGATCGGCAGCGGGTGCATGTTCATGGCGTGCAGCCACGCGGGGCACAACGCGATCGTCGGCGACAACGTGGTGCTGGTGAACAACGCGGTGCTGGCCGGTTGGACCGAGGTCGGGAACAACGCGACGCTCTCCGGCATGTGCGGCGTGCACCAGTTCTGCCGCGTCGGCGAGGGCGTGATGTTCCGCGGGCGCGCGATCGCGACGAAGCACGTCCCGCCCTTCGTGGTGATGACGGAGTTCAACCAAATCATCGGGCTGAACCGGATCGGCATCCGGCGCAACCCGAATCTCTCGACGCGCGAGCGCACCGACATCCGTGAGGCGTACAGGGCGTTCTACGGCGGCGAGGGTGTCCGCCCGCTGCGCGAGCGTCTCGGAGCGCTCGAAGCGCTCGATCTGTCGCCCGCCGCGGAGCGGTTCCGATCGTTCGTGCTGGAATGCGTGAACGCGGAGGGACGCTTCCGGCGCGGCGTGGCGGGGCGTCGGCCGAAGCGCGGGGCCGCCCAGCAGGAGGACGCGGAGGAATGAGCGACGCCGAGCCATTCGATCTGGAGCCACGTGTCGCGCCGCCTCGGTTGCCCGGCGAGGTGATCGTGCGCGAGACGCCCGACGACGTGTTCGACGCGCTGGCGACGGATTTTCACATGCACTTTCTGAACTGCGCCGGCGCGTTCGGGTCGTTCCACATGGCGTTGTCGGGCGGATCGACGCCGCTGCCGTTCTACAAGCAGCTGCTGTTCGATCCGCAGCACCGTGCGCTGCCCTGGGACAAGGCGCATCTCTGGATCGTGGACGAGCGGCGCGTGCCGTTCGAGGACGAGAAGAGCAACTACGGCGCACTGCACGGCATCTTCGTGGAGCATTCCGGGATGCCAAAGAGCCACGCGCACCCGATGGACCCGTCGCGCGACGACGCGGACATCGTGTACGAGGCGGACCTGGTGCGGGAACTCTCGGCCCGCGGGCGTCAGCGCGACCGGCTGGACTTCGTGCTCCTTGGCATGGGCGACGATGCGCACACGGCGAGTCTGTTCCCGGGCTCGGCGCCCGTGAGCGAGAAGCGCCGGCTGGTGCGCATGAACGACGGCCCGGCCGTCACGCCCCCCCCGCGGATCACGCTGACGTTCCCGCCGATTAACGCGGCTCGGTTCGTGGCCGTGCTGGTGATCGGCGCGAAGAAGCGCGAGACGATCGCTCGGGTGCAGCGCGCGTTCGAGCGCGAGCGGGCGGCGAGCGAATCGCTCGTGCGGGAGATGCCGATTCTGGGCGTGCGCCCGATGGCGGGCGACCTGCGCTGGTACCTCGACGCGGCCGCGTGCCCCGACGAGTGATCAGTTCGGCTTCAGGCGCGCGCGCATCGCGCGGGGGCGCGGGATGCCGAACTTCTCCATGCGCGACAGCAGCGTCTGCGGGTTGAGTTTCAGTTTTTTCGCGGCGCCGTCGTCGCCGAAGACCTTGTAGGAGCAGGTTTCGAGCGCGTGCATGATCTGCAGACGCTGGAGTTGCTCACTGGTCAGGTCGAGCAGCACGTCGCGGGGGCTGTCGTCGCGGCGGCCGCGTGCCGCGTCGGCCGCGCCCCCGGAGACGGGCGCGGGGCTCTCGGGGAGTTCGATCTCGAGTTCGGCGCCCTCGGCGAGCAGCGTGGCGCGTTCGACGGCATTCTCGAGTTCGCGCACGTTGCCGGGCCAGCGGTAGGCCATCACGCGGCGCATGCTCCGGTCGCTGATGGGCAGCGGCGCGCGGCCCATGCGTCGCGCGTGCTTGGCGTGCAGGTGCTCGATCAGCGCGCGGAGGTCGTCGCGGCGCTCGCGCAGCGGCGGTGCGTCGATGCGGAACACGTTGAGCCGGTAGAACAGGTCTTCGCGGAACCGGCCGCGTTCGACCTGCTTGGCGAGGTCGCGGTGGGTTGCAGCAACGAGGCGCACGTCCACGCCGATGGTGTCGGCGCCGCCCACACGCTCGAACTGGCCGTTCTGGAGCACGCGGAGGAGTTTCGCCTGCGCGGCGGGGGAGAGTTCGGCGATCTCATCGAGAAAGAGCGTCCCGCGGTCGGCGAGTTCGAACTTGCCGAGACGCTGGCGGTCGGCGCCGGTAAACGCGCCGCGTTCGTGGCCGAAGAGTTCGGACTCGATGAGCGTTTCGGGGAGCGCTGCGCAGTTCACCGCGACGAACGCCTGGGTCGCGCGGCCGCTGCGCGCGTGCACAGCGCGGGCGATGAGATCCTTGCCCGACCCGGTCTCGCCGTGAACGAGGACGGTGGCGTCGGCGGCGGCGACGCGCTCGATCTGCTCGAAGACGCGGAGCATGGGCGCGCTGGAGCCGATGATGTCGGGCGGGGTCGAGAAGTCGCCCGTGGTTTCGCGCTGGAGCGCACCCAGGCGGGCGCGGGCGCGCTCGGCTTCGGCAAGTTTGGCCCGAAGGTGCTCGAGTTCGTCGCGCACGGCGAGGCGCGGGGACGCGTCGACGAGGGTCAAGACGAGGTCGCCGGAGGTGGAGCGTTCGGCGAAGACGTCGACGATGGAGTCCGGCGCGCCGTGGGGCACGCGGAGCGCGATCTCGGGGAGCGACGCGCGGGACGCGAGGGCGCCGTCGCCATCGAGGGCGGCCGCGATGCGCTGGAGCACCGCCTCGCCTGCGTCGAAGAGGTCGGAGGCGGGGCCTCCCGCGAGTTGATCGGGGCGGGCGCCGAGCCGCTCGGCGAGCCGGCGGTTGACGGCGCGGACGCGACCTTCAGCCGAGACCACCGCCACCCCTACGCCCAGGCGGTCGAACGAGTCTTCCGGGATGAGCGGGGCCGCGACCACGCCAAAGTATGACATTCAACACTTTTGCTGACAAGTCTGCTATTTCAGAATTGTAAACTTGAAATGGCACAATATCGGGGTCCTGGCCGCAGGTGAACGCCGTTTCCGGGTTCGGAGGGCCATCGTTCCGGTTTGGCACGGGCGTTGTTTCTGTTCTCGGGTCGGACAAGGCCCCCGGCCGAGGCAGACCGCCCGGCGCACGGGAGGTGCGAGAGAGAGATGGCGTCCGCCGCCGCGGCGCAGGGAGAGCCCGCGGCAGACGACGGACGCGCAGGGAGAGCGACTCGCCCGGCGTGGATCACCCGCGCCGGGGGCCGAGTCCGGCGAACCCCTTGATGGCTCCCGGCGAGCGAAAGCCCGCCCCGAGCCCTTCGTTACCGAAACCGGACGCGGCGTTCGCGTCCCGAGACGGGGAACACCGGAGTCGTCCCTTGCCTTCGCGGCTCCGCCGTTCTCGCACACAACCCCGGATCCGTGACGGACACGCCACGACCGGGTTGGCATAGATCCCGATCACGCGGCGGCGCTGGGGCGTCGTGCCCCATCGCCGCTTTTCGACCGCAACGCCTGACCGAACCCTCTCTGCTCGGACCCTTGCGAGCGAGGACACACACCGACGCCCGCGGATGCACAGCGCCGCGGGCGTTGTGTTTGCGCTCAGGGGTATTCCTGCCGAGTGCAGCGGATGGTCACGTCGTTCAGCAGCACGTGGGGCGGCTGGGAGACGATGAACGAGAT
This sequence comes from Phycisphaerales bacterium, assembly GCA_052168195.1. GTDB lineage: Bacteria > Planctomycetota > Phycisphaerae > Phycisphaerales > UBA1924 > JAHBXC01. The sequence continues at coordinate 2,223 of JBQLZI010000049.1, read as the reverse complement.
CGTACGCGCGACGTCGTCGGGCGCGAGGACGGGCGCAATGGACTGCATGAATTCGCCGAAGGTCTTGGGGTCGTAGCCAGCGCTCTCCTGGAACTCGCTCTTCACGACGCCCGGGTGGATGGCGCTCACGCGCACGCCCGCGGGCGCGAGTTCGCGGCGGACGGCCTCGGCGATGCTCGTGATCGCGAACTTCGTGCCGCCGTACATCGAGGAGAACGGCGAGATGTGCTTCCCGACGTTGCTCGAGAGCACGACGATGTCGCGCGGGACGCTCGGCCAGTCTTTCCGCTCGTTCGCGTCGTCGCGGAGGCGGTTGCCGGCTTCGCGGATGAGGCGCGAGGCGCCGAGCAGGTTGAGGCGGATCATGGATTCCCACTCGGCTTCGTCGGAGCCGAGGGGCGAGCCGCGGAGCCCGCGCCCGGCGTTGACGACGACGAGGTCGGCGGCCTTGCCGAACTCGCGCGTGGCGGCGTCGAAGAGCGCGGCGATGGTCTCGGGCTCGACGCAGTCGCCCGGGACCACGACCGCCTGGCCGTGGGCGTCGTCGTTCGCGGCGGCGCTGTTGATGGTGCTGGCGAGGGCGTGGAGTTTCTCGGAGCGGCGGGCGTTGACCACAACGTGGGCGCCGAGGGAGGCAAGCCGGCGTGCGGTGGCCTCGCCGATGCCGGCGCTGGCGCCGGTGATGATCGCGACGCGGTTTCGGAGGGGTGCGTGCTGTGGCATACTGATGATCCGATGCGCGGCGAGCGGGGAGACATCTCGAACGACGGACAGGGTACGCGCGATCCGGCGGAGCCGATGGTGTGGACCGTGCTCCTTGAGCCGGAGTTCGGCGTGGGCAACACGCCGCGCTGGCAGGCCCCGGTTTTCGCGGGAGCGATTGCGTTCGGGTTTATACTCATCGCGGGGTTCGTCGCGCCCGCCTTCGGAGCCTGGGCCGGGCTGCCGCGCGACACCGCGACGCTCGTGCTGTTTTCGTCGTTGGTCGGCTTCTTCGCGCTCATCAGTTTGGTTCAGATGGGATCGCAGTGGATCGTGTGGGTTCGCCAACGATCCCCGGATCGTGTTCAGGAGTGGCTGGATCACCGACGAAATTGGCTGACGGAGGAGCAGGCGATCCACGAGCGCGCGTGCTGGGCGGTGCGATCGGTCTGGAGGCCTTGGCGCAGGCCCCGATGGGAACGCCTGCGTGATGCGGCGCGCGCGTTCGGGCTCCCGGCGCCGCGCGTGCTCGTGATCGATCCCACGAAGCGGTTCGAGGATCTGCCGCGCGAGGTGTCGCCGGATCTGCTCGAGCCGGAGGACGTGGGTCACGCGGCGACCGCGGCGGCGGCGAGGGCGCGCCTTTTCACGGGATCGACAGCGCTCACGCTCGCGGTCGTGGCGATCGTCGTGCTGGGTCGCCTCGCGGGCGGGCGATCGCTCCCCCAGGGCAACGTGCTGATCTTCCTCGGGATCCTGATCGTGGCGTTGCTGTACAACATCCTGCGGCCCGCGAGCCGTGGGTGGATCCCGGGGTTGGGAAACACGGTGGTCGCTGCGCCGTCGCTGGTGGTGGTGCGTTCATCGCGAAAGACTCGTGTTTTCAGCGCGCAAGACTCGGTGCTCGGGCTCCAACGCGAGAAGCGCGGGCTGAGCGATTCGCGCGTGACGCTGACACGCGACGACGGGGAGCGGGTTACGCTTCGGTTTGCCGGAGCGAGGGACGAACGCCTGCTCGCGCTGTGGACGATGTGGAACCATCCCCGTCTGTCACAATGGGATGACCGCGCGGAGGAGGTCGTTCCGGGGCCGGACGCGGGGGTGGGCTCCGCGGTCAAAAGCGTTTGATCTTTTTTGTGACGCCGACGTCTCAACGCTGACAGGACGCCGTGCATCCGATAGATTGCAACCAGTCCACGGGCCGCGCCTTCGAAGGCGGCGGGGTCTCGGGAGCGGAACCTCAAGGAATTGATTCATGCGCGCACTCACGATTCTCGCCGTCACTGGCGTCGCGTTGTCGGTTCACTCGGTTTCGCTCGGCGCGGACCTGCCGCTGAGCGTGCTCAACGGCGGGCCGTCGAGCGATTCGATCCCGATGACAAACGCGGATCCTGTGGCGTTCATCCTGACGCCGCGGGAGATCGTGAACCCGGGCATCCCGACGAGTCTGCCCATCGCGGACGCGAACGAGATGTCGCTGCTTGTGCAGGACGGCTCGAACCCGACGGGGACGGGCGTGCG
>JBQLZI010000048.1:0-12091 GCA_052168195.1 Phycisphaerales bacterium | reverse complement strand
CTCGGCACCGCCATCGCGCGACCCATCCTCGCCAAGGCCCAGGTCGAGGTCGCGCTCCAGACCGGCTGCGACGCGCTCTCCCACGGCTGCACCGGCAAGGGCAACGACCAGGTGCGCTTCGAGAGCGCGTTCGCCGCGCTCGCGCCCGAACTCAAGGTCATCGCGCCGTGGCGCGAATGGAACCTTCGTTCCCGCGAGTCGCTCCTCAACTACCTCGAAGAGCGCAACATCCCGTGCTCCGCCAGCCGCGAGAAGATCTACTCGCGCGACCGCAACCTCTGGCACGTCTCGCACGAGGGCGGCGCCATCGAAGATCCCTGGAACGCGCCGCCCGAGGACGTGTGGCTCATGTCCGTCAACCCCGCCGACGCGCCCAACGCGCACGAAGACGTGTCCATCACGTTCGAAGAGGGGTACCCCGTCTCGGTCAACGGCGTCGCGATGGCCGCCGACGACCTCCTCGCCGAACTCAACACGATCGCGGGCAGGCACGGCGTCGGCCGCATCGACCTCGTCGAAAACCGCTGCGTCGGCATGAAGTCCCGCGGCCTCTACGAAACCCCCGGCGGCACGGTCCTCGTCGAGGCCCTCCGCGCCCTCGACGAACTCGTCCTCGACCGCGACACGCGCTTCTTCCGCGACGAACTCGGCCTCAAGTTCGCCCGCATCGTCTACGACGGCAAGTGGTTCACCCCGCTCCGCGAAGCCCTCTGGGCCGCCGCCGAGTCGATCACCCGGCCCGTGACGGGCGAGGTCGTCGTTCGCTTGCACAAGGGCAAGGCCGTCGCCGTCTCGCGCCGCTCGCCCAACTCGCTCTACTCCGAGGAGTTCGCGACCTTCGGCGAGGACGCCGTCTACGACCACAAGCACGCCGAGGGCTTCATCCGCCTGCACTCGCTCCCGCAGCGCATCGCCGCCCTCAAGAAGAAGGCGAAGGTCTGACGATGGCGACCCTCTGGGGCGGCCGGTTCGAGGGCTCGCGCGCCGAACTCTTCCGCGCGATCAACGACTCGCTCCCCTTCGATGTCGAACTCCTCGAGCAGGACGTGCGCGGCTCCATCGCGTGGGTAGGCGCCCTCGCGCGCGCCGGCGTGCTGACCGGCGACGAACGCGAGGCGCTCGTCAGCGGCCTGCGATCCGTGCTCGAAGAAGGCCTCGCCGACCGCGGCGCCATCGTCGCGAGCGGCGAGGAAGACATCCATTCCTGGGTCGAGGCGCGCCTTACCGCGCTCGTCGGCGATGTCGGCAAGAAACTTCACACCGGACGCAGCCGCAACGATCAGGTCGCGACCGACCTCCGCCTCTGGACCCGCGACGCCCTTCGCGCCCGTATCGACGAACTCGTCGCCGCGCAGAACGCGCTGCTCACGATCGCCGAACGCGAAGCAGACACCGCCTTCCCCGCCTACACCCACCTCCAGCGCGCCCAGCCCGTCACCTTCGGCCACTGGTGCATGGCCCACGTCGAGGCCCTCGCTCGCGACGCGGACCGCCTGCACGCGGCCCGCGAACGCGCCAACGAATGCCCGCTCGGCGCCGCGGCGCTCGCCGGGACCGCGTACCCGATCGACCGCGACGCCCTCGCCCTAGATCTCGGATTCGCGCGGCCCACGAACAACTCCCTCGACGCCGTCAGCGACCGGGACTTCGTCGTCGACGCCCTCGCCGCCGCATCGCTCTGCGCCGTGCACCTCTCCCGCTTCGCCGAAGACCTCATCGTCTACACCAGCGCCGAATTTGGCTACGTCGAACTCAGCGACGCCGTCACCAGCGGCTCGTCGCTCATGCCCCAGAAAAAGAACCCCGACGCGCTCGAACTCCTCCGCGGCAAGTGCGGCCGCATCGTCGGCGCCCACACCGCGATGCTCACGACGCTCAAGGGGCTCCCCCTCGCGTACAACAAGGACCTGCAGGAAGACAAGGAGCCGCTCTTCGACGCGATGCTCCACCTGTCGATCTGCCTCCGCCTCGTCCCCGAGATCGTGAATGGCCTGGACGTCCGCCGCGACCGCGCCGAACGCGCGTCCATCGCTGGGTACGCCAACGCCACCGAGCTCGCGGACTACCTCGTGCGCAAGGGCGTGCCCTTCCGCGACGCCCACCACGCCGTCGGCCGCCTCGTCCGCCTCGCCATCGAGCGCGGCGTCGAACTCCAGGACCTCTCTCTCGACGACATGCGCGCCGACGCGCCGTCCGTCGAGTCGGACGTGTACGAATCGCTCACCGCCTCCGCCGCGGTCTCCCGCCGCGACGTGATTGGCGGCGCCGCCCCGAACCGCGTCAGGCAATCCATCTCCAACGCACGCGCTCGCCTTCGTCAGTGGGAGGTCAACGAATGACCACACGGACCACCGCCATGCCCGAACCGTCCATCGTCGTCACCACAGGCGACGCCGAATCACTGACCTGCCCGACCGGTTTCGAGGCCGCGGGCGTCGCCGCGGGCCTGCGCAAGAGCGGCCGGCGCGACCTCGCGCTCTTCCTCTGCCGCGAAGGCGCCTCGTCAGCGGGAGTCTTCACGCGCAACGTCGTGCGCGCCGCGCCGGTCGATCTCTCCGAGCAGCACCTGAAGTCCTCGGGCGGGCAGACGCACGCCGTGCTCATCAACTCCGGCATGGCCAACGCCTGCACCGGCCCCGAGGGACACGCCCGCGCCGTGCGCACCATCGAGCGACTCGCGACACACCTCGGCTGCCCCGCGGATCGCGTACTCGTCGCGTCGACCGGCGTCATCGGCGTTCAGATGCCCGATCAGAAAATGATCGACGCGTACCCCGCGCTCCTCGACGCCTGCGACGCCGACGCGCTCCCCGACGCCGCGGCCGCGATCCTCACCACCGACACCTGCGAGAAGGTCGCCCAGGCCGTTATCACCCACGAGGGACGCACCGCACGCTTCGTTGGCGTCGCCAAGGGGTCGGGCATGATCCACCCCAACATGGCCACGATGCTCGGCGTGGTGATGACCGACGCAGCCATCGCGTCCGACGACCTCGACGACATGCTCCGCACGGCGACCAACCGCACCTTCAACCGCATCAGCGTCGACGGCGACACCTCCACGAACGACTGCGTGTTCGCGCTCGCCTCCGGCGCCGCCGGCGAGTTCCCGCGCGAACTCGTGCACGAGGCGATCGAGCGCGTCTGCGGCGAACTGGCGCTCCAGATCGTCCGCGACGGCGAAGGCGCCAAGAAGGTTGTCCGGGTCCGCGTCGCCGACGCCCACGACGAAGCCGCCGCCGAGCAGGTCGCCAAGACCGTCGCTTCGTCGCTCCTCGTGCGCACCGCGATCGCGGGCGGCGACCCCAACTGGGGCCGCATCGTCGCCGCGATCGGACGCGCCGGCGTCCCGTTCAACCTCGACGACATCCGCGTCTACGTCGGTGGTCACCTGCTCTTCGCCGACGGGGCCCCGGCCGATACGCCCCGCGACGAACTCAAGCGCGCGTTCGCGGGTCCAGACGTCGAGGTCGACATCCGCCTCCACACGGGCGAGGCCGAGGCCGTCTTCCTCACCTGCGACCTGACCGAGGGCTACATCCGCATCAACGCCGACTACACCACCTGATCCACTCGATGATCCGCCCGGGCGCCCGTGACGGCCCCGGGCAACGAGGGCGCGGCTGATCCTTCATGCCGCGCCCTTTCTTTTTCGTTCCCGCATCCGCGCCGCGCCGATCCGGTTCATGTCCCTCCGAAAGGGGGAGGAAGGAACCGGCCGCAGGTGGCCCGACGCGCGATAGAACGAGTCTTCGGCATACGGCCCGAGGAAGTCGGAGTCGCCCTGCTGTGTGCGCTGTGCTACTTCCTCGTCCTGTCCGCGTGGTTCATCATCCGCCCCGTCCGCGAGCAATTCGGCCTGGCGGGAGGCGTCGAGAACCTCAACTGGCTCTTCCTCGTCACGCTCGCGGTCACGCTCGCCGCAACGCCGCTCTACGGCGCGCTCGCGCACACGCTCTCGCGTGGGCGCTTCATCGCCGCGGTCTACGCGATCTTCGTCGGCGCACTCGTGGTCTTCGGCGCGGCGTTCTCGCTCGCCGAAGGCGACCTCGAGATCTGGCTCGGCCGCGCGTTCTACATCTGGGCTTCGGTCCTCAACATGTTCCTGATCGCGGTCTTCACCGCGCTCATGGTCGACGTGTGGTCGTACGAGGGCAGCCGCCGCGCCTTCGGCCTGATCGCGATCGGCGGCACGCTCGGCGCCATCGGGGGCTCCGCGCTGACGACCACGCTCGCGCACCACGTCCCCGTGCAGGGCCTGCTCGCCATCTCCTGCGCCGTATTCGCGCTCGCCGCGATCCTCATGATCGTCACGCAGCGCCGATTCGCGCGCGGCGCGAACGATGCCTCACCCGAGCGCGAACCCCTCACCCTCACCAAGGCCGCCGAAGGGATCTCCCTCGTCGCCCGCTCGCCGTACCTCCTCGGCGTGTGCGCGTTCATGCTCTGCATGACCGCCCTCAACTCGTTCCTCTACTTCGAGCAGGCGCGGATCGTCGACGCCGCCGTCGAGACGCGCGAGGCGCGCACCGCCGTCTTCGCGCAGATCAATCTCTGGACCCAGTCGCTCACGCTCGCCGCGCAACTCTTCCTCACGGCGCACGCGCTGCGCCGCCTGGGGACCGCGCTCACGCTCCTCGTGCTCCCGATCGTGACCCTCGGCGGCTTCGCCGCGCTCGCGCTCTCCCCGACGCTCGCTGTGCTCATCGGCGTGCAGGTCGTCCGCGGCGCGAGCAACTACGCATTCGCCAAGCCGGCCCGCGAGACGCTCTTCACCGTCCTGGGCAAACGCGAGAAGTACAAGGCCAAGGGGTTCATCGACACCTTTGTGTACCGCGGCGGCGACGCCGTCGGATCCCTCGCCGACAAAGCCATCACATCCCTCTCCGCCGCGCCCGCGGCGATCCCGGTCATCGCGATGGGCGTCGCTGCAGGGTGGGGCGTGATCGCCGTCTCGCTCGGCGTGCAGCAGCGCAGACTCGCACGCCGGGACTCGCTGCATCCGGATGCCGCCCCGTCGGTTCAGACACCAGCGGCGCCGTCCGTGCCGGTCTCGCCCGCAGGAGTTCGCCAGTAATGACGCACCAGACCCCGTCCCGTCGCTCGTTCCTCAAAGCCGCGGCCGCGGCCACCGCCTTCGGCGCCGTCGGCGGGGCGACCTCCGCCTTCGCCCAGCAGGGGGGAGAGGCCGACCGCAAACTCAAACTGCTCATCCTCGGCGGCACGGGCTTCCTCGGGCCGCACACCGTTCGGGCCGCGCTCGCGCGTGGCCACGAGATGACCCTCTTCAACCGCGGACGCACCAACGCGGACCTCTTCCCAGACCTCGAGAAACTCGTCGGCGACCGCAACGGCGACCTCGAAGCCCTCAAAGGCCGTGACTGGGACGCCGTCATCGACACCTCCGCCTATTACCCGCGCGTCGTCCGCGATTCCGCGGGTCTCCTTAAGGGGCACGTGAACCAGTACGTGCTCATCTCGACGATCTCCGTCTACGGCACGTTCCCCAACCCCGGAATGGACGAGACCGCGCCCGTCGCGACCATCGAAGACGAGACCGTCGAGCAGGTCACCGGCGTGACCTACGGCCCGCTCAAGGCGCTCTGCGAGCAGGCCGCCGAGAAGATCATGCCCGGCAAGGTCACCAACATCCGGCCCGGCCTCATCGTCGGCCCCGGCGACCCGACCGACCGCTTCACCTACTGGCCGGTGCGCGTCTCCAAGGGCGGCGAGGTGCTCGCGCCCGGCGACGGCTCGACGGAGGTGCAGCAGATTGACGCGCGCGACCTCGCCTCGTGGATCGTCCACTGCATCGAGAACAAGGTCACCGGCGTCTACAACGCGGACTCCCCGATGGGCAAGCGCACCATGCGCGACCTGCTGACCACCTGCAAGCGCGTCAGCGGATCCGACGCTGAGTTTGTCTGGGCCGACGCCGAGTTCCTCGCCGAGCAGAGCGTCAGCCCCTGGCAGGACATGCCGTGCTGGGTCCCGCAGCAAGGCGACTACGCCGCGTTCGGACGCGTCAGCAGCGCCAAGGCGCTCGCGAACGGGCTCCGCATCCGCGCCCTCTCCGAAACCACCCGCGACACGCTCGAATGGTGGAGATCGCTCCCAGAAGAACGCCGCGAACGCCTCCGCGCAGGGCTCAGCGCCGAACGCGAGCAGGAAGTGCTCAAGGCGTGGCACGCGCGCGGATGACCCGTTCCTGAGCGGGCGTTCATCACCCCGGGCGGATACGCTCACGGCCTATGCCCACGTGGTGGCCGATCCTTGTCCTGCTCACCGACTACGCCCTCAGACTCGGGCTCATCGGTCGCGTGCTCTCCCGCAAACTCCCCGTTTCGACCACGCTCGCGTGGTCGTTCGTCCTGCTCTTCCTCCCGTTCCTCGGGGCGTTCGTCTACCTCCTCATCGGCGAGAACCGCCTCGGCAGCAAACGGCTCGCGCGGCATAGGTCGATCGCCGCCGACCTCGAGGAACGCGCCCTCGGCCGCTGGAAGGGGGGCGCCACCGATTGGACCCACGAGAGCGCACCCTTCGACCAGGTCGCGAAACTCTGCGCCGCCGTCACCGGGCTGCCTCCGCTCAAAGGCAACCGCCTCACGCTTCTGAGCGACAGCGAAGAGACGCTCAACAGTCTGATCCGCGACATCGACGCCGCAGAGCACCACCTCCACATGTGCTACTACATCTGGACGGTGCAGGGCAACGGCCCAACACGCGTGGCCGAAGCGGTGGTCCGCGCGAAGAAACGCGGCGTCGAATGCCGGGTGCTGGTCGACGCCGTGGGCAGCGGCGACTTCCTCGCCTGCGACGATTGCAGCCGCATGCGCGCCGCGGGCGTCGAGGTTGTCTCCGCCCTTCCTGTCAACGCGCTCCGCGCCCTCGTCGCCCGCATCGACCTGCGCAACCATCGCAAACTCACCGTGATTGATGGCAGGATCGCGTACATCGGCAGCCAGAACCTGAACGACTCCTCGTTCAACGTCCGCGGGTCAGCCGGCCCCGGCCCCTGGGTCGACGCGACCGTCCGTGTCGAAGGCCCCGCCGCCCAGGCGCTCACCGTCATGTTCGCCCGCGACTGGGAACTCGACTGCGGCCGCAGCATCGATCCCCTCGAAGACTACCTGCCCGACTTCGGCGAAGTCGCCGAGGGCGGCGTCGTGCAACTCGCCCCCTCCGGCCCCGGGTCAGGCCCGCTCGCGATCCAGCAGGCCATCCTGACGACGATCTACGCGGCCCGCGAGGAACTCGTCATCACCACGCCCTACTTCGTGCCCGACGACGCGACACGCTCCGCGCTCGAAGCCGCCGCCAAGCGCGGCGTCGACGTCACGCTTGTCGTCCCGAAGAAGGTCAACTCGCCGCTCCTCGCGCTCGCGTCAAAGTCCGAGTTCGGCAACCTGCTCCGCGCCGGTGTGAAGATCCGTCAGCACAGACCGGGCCTGCTCCACGCCAAGACCATCACCGTCGACCGCCGCTTCGCGATGATCGGGTCGGTGAACATCGATATGCGGAGTTTCTGGCTCAACTTCGAGGCCACCCTGTTCGTCTACGACAACGACTTCTCGAGCCAGGTGCGCTGGCTCCAGACCTCGTACATCGACAGCGCCGACGAACTCAAGATCGGGGAATGGTCGAAACGCCCGGTCGTCGAGAAGATCGCCGAGCACGTCGCGCGCCTCTTCGGCCCGCTGCTCTGATCACTTCTCGTTCGTGCCGTTCGCGCGGCGCTCGGGGCGCGTACGCAACTCGAACACTTCGCCCGGCGCGGCCACGAGCACCCGCTCGCGTTCATCGCCGGCCGCCGTCAGCAACCGCTTCATCGGCTCGTCCAGAGGTTCATCCGAGAGTTCGAACGTCGAGTGATGCACGGGCAGCAGCGTTGAGCCGCCCGTCTCGGCGTTCGCGCCGCCGAGCCCGACGAACATGTCCCACACCTGCTCGGGCGTGGCGTGCTGGTGCTCCCACGGGTCGTACGCGCCGATGCCGAAGATCGCCAGATCGACCGGCCCGACGCCGTCGAACGCGCGCGTGTGCGCGGTGTCGCCCGCCGCGAGCGACGCCCCCGCGTCCGATTCAACAACATACGCGTTGAACCCGCGGTCCCGGTCCAGCGCCCGCCGCGCCCCCCAGTGCGCGGGCTCGACAGCGCGCACCGCGAACGTGTCGATCTCGATCCGTTGGTCCCAGTCGAGTTCAACGACGTGCCTGAATCCGCGAGGGATCAGCGTCGTCAGCCCGCGGGCCACGACCGCGACGCAACCGCGATTCGCCACGCGCTCAAGCGTCGGCCGATCGAGGTGATCGAAGTGCGCGTGAGTGATCAGCACCGCCTCTGCCGGCTCGAGATCCTCGGGATGGATCGGCGCCGGCGTCAGCCGTTCCGGCCCCACCACGAGCCGCCCGACGCGCGGACCGATCCTCGACGACAGCACCGGGTCCACCAGCGCCTCGTTCCCGCCCAGCCGGAGCATCGCGCTGCCGTGCCCCAGCCATGCGACGGCGTTCTCGACGCTGTAGATCGCGCGGAACTCGTCCACCCCGGCGGGGCGCGCGGCCGCGGACGGAGCCATCACCCCCTCGCGCAGCGAGCGCAGGATCACGCGGGGGTAGCGGCGCAGCCCGGATCGCGTCGCCGCCGCGGCGAGTTTGAACGATTCCTGGAGAGGCCTGCGAGGGGGCATCCCTACACAGTATCTGCGCGGCTCGAACATGGGCGGCGGGGCTCCGCCGCGATACGCTTCCTCAGTCGCGCATGCGCACCCGGATCATCGCCAACCCCGTCGCCGGATCGTTCGACGCCGCCGAAGCGTCCATCCGTGCCGCCGCGTCCGACGACTCGTGTGAACTCTGTTTCACCGAGAAGTGCGGCGACGCCGAGCGGTTCGCAAGGGAAGCGTCCGAGCAGGGGTTCCAACGCGTTGTCGCGGCCGGCGGCGACGGAACGCTGCACGAAGTGGTCAACGGCGTCGGCGCGAACGCCGAGATCGGCGTCGGGCTCGTCCCGCTCGGGACCGGCAACGACTTCGCCCGCGCCATGAACGTCCCGCTCCGCGATCCCGCCCGTGCCCTCGCCATCGCCCTCCACGGGCCGCTCGAGCGTCTGGACCTCATCCGCTGTTCGACGCCCGATACCGAGCGCCTCGTCGTCAACGCCGCCGCCGGAGGCCTGAACGAGGCGATCCATGCCGAGGTCGATTCCGCCATCAAGAAGCGGTGGGGGCCCATCGCCTACCTCGTGAGCGCGGCCAAGCAGGTCGTCGACCCGCCCACGTTCGACCTGCGCATGCGCGTCGGCGAGCGGGGCTTCCGCGGCTCCGTCCATGCCGTGGCGGTCGCCAACTCAGGACGGATCGGCGGCGGCCTGCCCGTCGCCCCGTCGGCGTCCGCGGGCGACGGCGTCTTCGAGGTCGTGCTCCTGCCCGAGCAATCGACCGGCGAACTCATCACCGCGGGCGTCGAACTCCTCCTCGGGATGCACGAGAACTCCCACGAAGCGATCTGCCTGCGAACCGACGCGATCGAACTCGAGGTCGACCCCGCGATGCGGATGCACCTCGACGGCGAAGGGGTTGAGGCAGCCCGTTTCGTGTTCCAGATCCTGCCCAGATCCCTCCGCTTCGCCCGGCCGACGCCCTGACCGGCCGCAGCGTCAGAGAAATATCGGGAAAGGGGTTGTGCCGGCGCGTGCCTTCGGGGAGACTGGCCCCGCTGTCGACGGGGAAGGTCGGCGGCGGAACACGTCGCTTTGGAGGGAACAACATGTCTTCACGAGTGGTCGCGATCGCGTTGGTGGCCGGAGTCGCTTCGGCGGCCTCGGCCGGTCACACCCGGAACATCATGCTCACCGGCTATTGGCCGCCCTCGAACGAGATCCTGCGCCAGTTCAGCAACAACCCCGGCCAGAACTCGGGCGGGTGGCAGGGCCTGAACTGGGAAGGCCGCGGCTACGACGTGTACTCCTATTTCCCTGAGTTCCCCAACGGCGTCGGTCAGGGCGAGGGCGACTTCGAGGTCAACTACGCCGACACCAGCGCCGACTGGGAGCGCATCGTCAACGAGATCCGTCCCGCGGCGATCATCACCTTCAGCCGCGCCAACACGGCCATCGGCTGGGAACTCGAAGGCGGCAACCGGATGTACGCCAACAACCAGTGGACCGCCGACTTCCAGGGCGCCCGCCCGACCAACGACATGCCGATCGTGCAGGCGCTCACGCCGGGCACGGAACTGTTCAGTTCGCTGCCCATCGCCGACATCATCAGCGCGGTCAGCGTGTCCGGCGCGAACGTCGATCCGTTCAGCACGCCCATCGACAACAGCCGGTACCTCTCGAACTTCATCGGGCTCCACGGCAACTGGTACCACGAGATGAACGCGGGCGAAGACGCCGAGTGGCGCAACTTCGCCGCCGGGCACATCCACGTGGGCCAATCGATGACCGTCGCCGACGGGATGCTCGCGACCGAAGTCACCCTCCGCACGCTGACCGCGTACCTCGACACGGTGATCCCCGCGCCGTCGGCCGCGGCGTTGCTCGGGTTCGGTGGGCTGCTGGGTGCGCGCCTCGGTGGGCTGCTGGGTGCGCGCCGGAGGCGCTGACCGTCAGCCCGCGCGGGCCTCGTCGATGATCGACAGGTACTTCGCGGGGTTCTTCTCGAACTCCAGCGTGCAAGGCGGGCAGCAGAACCGCACGAGGCGGTTGGCGTACACCCGCTCCACCATGTGACCCATTGAGTCGAGGGGCTCGCCCGACACGACGCACGTCGTGAGCGGGTAGTCCTTCGACTGCGCCTCGATCACGGCCTTGTCGAGCGCTGCGATGAACTTCTTCGGCTCCGCCTCGAACTTCGAGACGCACCCTTCGCAGCAGAACCGCACGAGCCGGTTGTTCCACACGTAGCGGACGGAGATGTCGTGCGCGCCCTCGATCTCGAGCGGATCGTCCGGCTTCACCACGCAGTGGGTCAGCGGGTAGTGCGGCATCTGGTCCGCGATGATCTTCTCGTCGAGTTTCGCGAACGACGCCTCCAGATCCTTCTCGAAGCCCGGCACGCAGCCCGCGCAGCAGAAGCGCACCTCGCGGCCGCTGTACACCTTGATCACCGGATCGCCCATCGTGCCGAGTTCGGAGCCGGCCTCGGCGCATTCGCCGAGCGGGTACGGATCACCCGCTCTGCCGTTCTCCGGCGCCGCATGGGCGCCGAAAGTCGCGAGGGCGAGCACGGTCGAGAACAGCGCGGTGCGAACAGACATGGCGGGATCTCCTGAATGCGTCGACCCATTCTACCCGCGCGAGGCCGACGCCCATGGCCTTACTCCGCAGGCCGATAGAGGTCGCGATCGCGGAGCAGCCCCTCCCGCAGTCTGGCGTACCGCCATCCTTCCTTCGGGGACGCGTCGAGTTGCTCCAGCGCCTTGGTCGCGACCTCGTACGCCGCCTCGCGGTTGCCCGCGGCGAACTCGGCACTGGCGAGCCGACGGAGCGCCGTTTCGGGGATAGCGCCGACTTCGCCGATCGCCTCGCGTATCTCCCGCGCCGCGGCCGCGGGTTCGAGTTCGCCCAGTTCACGGCGCGTGTCCGCCGCGAGGGCTGCCGCCTCGATCCCCCCGAGGATGCCGTAATCGCCGAGATCCGCATACTGCGTCCGAGCCCGGGCCGCTTCGTCGATGCAGCGCCGCGGGTCGAGCCCGCGCATCGTCTCGGCGCGCTGGAGCGCCAGCCCCGCAAGGGTGTACCGGATCTGCAGACTCGCGCGCTGGCTGTCGGGGAGTTCGCTGTACCGGTCGATCGCCTCGCGCAGTCGGCGCTCGGCTTCGCGGTCGTTGCCCGTTGCGGCGGCGGCAGCGGCCCGGGACATCGCGATGGAGCCGAGCATCGTCAGTTTGCGGGATTCGGGAAGCCCATCAGATGCGTTCAGCGAACGCTCCGCACTGTCCAGGTGCGGCGCCGCGGCGTCCGCGCCCGCCTCGGGCGGCGCGGGGGCGCGCGCGGCACGAGGGCGCCGAGCCCGAGGAGGGGCCGGAGGACGGGGATCGGCGGGACGGCGGGGAGCGACGCAGCGCGCCGCGGGACGAGGGCGGC
>JBQLZI010000047.1:0-12102 GCA_052168195.1 Phycisphaerales bacterium | reverse complement strand
CCTTCAGCGGGTCCTCGGCGTCGAGTTTCTCAACGGCTTCGTGCAGGTCGAGGATTTCCGGCGGGGTGTCGGCGAGGGTGAAGAGGTTGGGGTCGAGGGTGAGGCGCCGCGCGTCGCCGCCGCGTTTGCGGGCGCCCTTGGCCCGCGCGTGGTCGACGAGGATGCGGCGCATCGCCTCGGCGGCCGCGGCAAAGAAGTGCGCCCGGCTCTGCCATCGCGCCTCGTCGTTGTGGTCTGGCCCGATCACGCGCAGGTACGCCTCGTGCACGAGCGCGGTCGCCTGCAGCGTGTGCTCGGGGGACTCGTTCGCCATCCGCGATTCGGCGAGACGGCGGAGTTCGTCGTACAGCAGCGGCAACAGGTCGGCGGCGGCCTGCGCGTCGCCCCGATCGATCGCCTGAAGGATGCTGGTGAGTTCCGACGACATCCGGCTATCGATGCTACCAGACGGCCGCCGATTCGCGGCTTACTTTCCGGCGAAGTCGATCACGCGGCTGATTTCCGACCGCAGTTTGTGACGGTGTACCACCCGGTCGACCATGCCGGCGTCGACGAGGAACTCGGCGCGCTGGAAGCCCTCGGGGAGTTCCTGGCGGATCGTCTGCTTGATGACGCGCGGGCCGGCGAAGCCCACGAGCGCCTTGGGCTCCGCGAAGATGACGTCGCCGAGCATCGCGAAGGAGGCGGTGACGCCGCCGGTCGTGGGGTCGGCGAGGACGGAGATAAAGAGCCCGCCCGCGTCGTCGAAGGCCGCGAGCGCCGCCGACGTCTTGGCCATCTGCATCAGGGAGAGCGAACTCTCCTGCATGCGCGCCCCGCCCGAGCACGACACGATGATGAGCGGGAGGTCGTCCTCGATCGCGTGCTCGATCGAGCGCGTGATCGTCTCGCCCACAACCGAGCCCATCGAGCCCATCATGAACGAGGGGTCGAGCGCGCAGAGCATCGCCGGGCGGCCCTTGATGAAGCCGCGGCCGGCCTTGATCGCCTCATGCTCGCCCGACTTCTTCTCCTCGGCGACGACGCGCTCGGCGTACTTCTTGAGGTCGGTGAACTTCAGCGGGTCGGCGCAGCGCAGGTTCGTGAACATCGGCTCGAACGAGTCGGGGTCGACGAGTTGCCTGATGCGCTCCGCCGCGGTGATGCGGAAGTGGTGATCGCACTGCGGGCAGACGTGGAGGTTGGACTCCATCTGCTTGCGATAGATCATCTGGGCGCACGCGGGACAACGCAGCCACAGACCTTCGGGGATCGCGTTCAGCCGCTGGGGCTTGAGTTCCGACCACGAGCGGGGCCCGTTGGGCGCGTTGGTCTGGTTCGATTGGGCCTGCGTCATTTCGCGCGGTCCTGCGACAGGGGAGCGCCCGCTCCGGGGCGTCAGGCGTTGGCCTTGAGTTCGACGGCGAGTTCTTTCAGCCGTTCCTTGGGCACCATGAACCACTCGCCCTCGGGGGCTTCGTTCACCACGTCCCACATCTCATCGAGCGGACGGCCCGTCAGCCAGCAGCGCACGATGCCCAGCGACACCGGCCGGAGCACGACGGCGATGCCCGCCTTGCCCGCCTTCTCGATGTGCTTGCGCAGGGCGCGCAGCACGCGGAGTTCCGTGTCGGCGAGCGTGTCGCCGTCGGGCGGAGTGACCGCCGTGGGGTCCTGGCGCCACTGCTTGTAGACGGTGGGGTGGCGTTCGAGGAGTTCCGCCTCGCGCATGCCTTCCCACAGCCCGAGGTCCATCTCGCGGAAGTCCTCGACCTGGCGGTGGCGCGCGTGCAGTTGTGCCGCGAGCATCCGCGCCGACTGCGTCGAGCACTCGTCGGGGCCGTGGAGCACGGCCTCGACGTGATGGTCCTCGGCGTGGCGCGCGATCTCGGCGACGCGCGCCGCGAACGCTTCGTGCCCGCAGTCGCTCAGCGGGAGGTCTGTCTCGCCCTGGAGTCGCCCGGCGTCGTCCCAATCGGTCGGGCCGGAGCGGACGAGCAGGACGGGGAAGTCTTCGGTTCGTGCCATAAACGGAAACGAGGCCTGGTGGCCTCCTCGCGTCGGCGATGGGCCGGACGCCGCGCGAAACACCACGCCGCGCGGTCGGCCCGCTCTGGGATCGGGGGCTTCATGGCCCCTTCGAACGGACGGTGAGGATAGCAACGCGTCCCGCGTCAACCAAGAACATCGGCCCCGGGGCGGCCCCGACTCCGCCGATGTTTGTTCGCAGATTGTTCGGAAGAATCCTTCCCCGTCATCGGGAGGGGTGTTCGCCTTCTCGGACCGATCGCTCTTTTTTACGAATCCGGTCCACGGAGGGCCGCGATCGCGGCGGCACGCTCGCCCGGCGGCTTGCCGAAGATCGCGGACGCGGCCACCAGCACGTCGCATCCGGCCTCCCTGACGCGCTCGGCGTTGGTCGGCGCCACGCCGCCGTCCATCTCCACGCGGATGCCCGGGCCGAACCGCTCCCGGATCGCGCGGGTCTTCTCCAGGGTGTCCTCGATGAACGACTGCCCGCTGAAGCCCGGGTTCACGCTCATCACCAGCGCCATCTCGGGCCGGAGCGCGTCGTCGTCCGGATCGAGCACGTCCATCAGCACGCGCAGATCGGTGGGCGGGTTGATCGCGACGCCGGCGGTCATGCCGTGCGCACGGATCGCGTCGATGAGCCCGCGCGCCTCGTTCTTCGTGCGCGCGACCTCGATGTGGAACGTGAAGTGATCAGCGCCCGCCTTCGCGAACGGCTCGACGTACATCCCGGGTTTCTCGACCATCAGGTGCACGTCGAGCAGCGCGTCCGGGCACGCCTTGCGCACCCACCGGCACATGTCGGGGCCCATCGTGAGGTTCGGCACAAAGTGCCCGTCCATCACGTCCAGGTGCAAGGCGTCGGCGCCCGCGGCCAGCACGCCGCGGCACTCCTCGCCCATGATCGAGAAGTCCGCGCTCAAAATCGACGGCGCCACGATCGGCAGCCGCTCCGGGGACTTCATGCTCCGCGAGGTGGTCATCGGATCACCATAGCGTCGGTCCTACAGCGCGAGGAGCAGCGCCGCGTACGCCCCCGCGCCCAGCAGGAACGCCCCGAACCGGCTCTCCCGCTCGGCCGGGAGTTCTTCCTTCAGCGCGTTGAGCACCACCCCGCCCGCGAGCAGGGCGTAGAGCGTCGCGATGAAGCCGCCGTGGACCTCCGTCGCGGCGCCGATGCCCCATCCCGCGACCGCGGCCCCCGCGAGCACCCAGCGCCCCGCGCGGTCGTACTGCGTCTTGTGCGCGTCGCGCAGGCCGAAGTCGTTCACCAGGAAGTGCGTCGCCATCGCCACGCCGTATGTGCTGAGTTCGATCCAGTCGGATTGCTCGCGCCGCACGAGCAGGTACCCGATCAGCGCGTTGAGGAGCGCGAACGATCCGATGTGCACCCAGAAAATCCCGGCGCCGCGGGCCGTGTCCGTGTTCGCCCGCCTCGCGAGTCGCTCCAGCCCGTAGAACGCGACCACGCCCGCCAGCGCCGCGAAGTACACGTGTCTGGAGAGGAACATCCCGTCGCCTCCGCCTTCCGAGAGCGATCGCTGATGCTCGGCCAGATCCGGGAGGATGTGGACGAAGACGTACGCGACGGAAACCCCGCTCGCCGCCGAGAGCCATTGGTTCCGCGGAATCCCGCCCAGCCCCCGCAGCCGCCGACCGAACAGGTGGACGCACGCCAGGAAGAGCGCCACGGCCCCGGAAGCGGCCACAAGCAGCGTTCGCTCCATGCCCGACTATACGCGGACCCGCGGCCAACAATCCCGCATGGGCATCCTCAGCACCAACGCCAACCTCACCGTCCTCGTCACCGGCGCCAACCGCGGCATCGGGCTCGAGTTCGTCCGCCAACTCCGCACCAAGGGCCACACCGTGCTCGGCACGGCCCGCGACCCCGACGACGCGCCCGAACTCCGGAAGGCCGCGAGCGAGACCCTGCCGCTCGATCAAACGAACGCGAAGTCGGTCGCGGCGCTTGCGCGGAAACTCGAAGGCCGCCCGATCGACCTGCTCATCAACAACGGCGCGATGGGCGGCGGGAACGGCGCGCTCGACGATCTTGATCTCGAGGAGTTGGAGGACTTCTTCAGCACCAACGCCGTGGGGCCGATGCGCGTGCTCAAGGCGATGCTGCCCAACCTGCGCAAGGGCTCGGGCAAGACCGTGGTGAACATCTCGACGGTGATGAGCAGCATCGCCACCACCGGCGCGGGGTACTACGGCTACCGCTCGAGCAAGGCCGCGCTCAACATGCTCGCGCGGCTGGCGGCCAAGGACCTCGAATCCGACAAGGTGATGGTCGTGAACCTGCACCCGGGCTGGGTGCAGACGCGGATGGGAGGGGAGAACGCCGCTATCACGCCCGCGCGAAGCGTGGAGGGCATGCTGAAGGTCATCGAGAACCTGACCCCCTCGATGCGCGGCGGGCTGTACGACTACCAGGGCGAGAAGATCCCGTGGTGAACTGAATGGGCAAGGGGCTCTCCAAACTCGGCATCGACTGGAGCAACTCGGCGACGTTTGTGATGCTCTGGCTTGTATTCTCGTTCATTACTGTCGGCTTTATCGAGCCGCGCCACGGCGGATGGAAGAACCGCGTCAGGTGGGGTTTCAACCCGACCTCGTCGAGCAACGAGCCGCCGCCAGAGTGGTTTCCGATTCCGCTCGTCGCTGCAGATCCGAAACAGCGCGTCGTCGAAGGCCGGGAAAGCTCGCTCCGTGACGATGTGCAGATCCTCCGTGGCGTTACGACATATGAGGAGTGGACGAAAGCAGGCGACACGCTCCGCGTGCGCGAGGCGACAGGCGTGATCGTGACGATGCGCCGGGAGGACGTCGTCGTCATGCCGCTGCAGCCGGACAAGAACTCTGCCGAGTGGTTCAAAATGCCGTCGAGCAAATCAACGCAGAGCGAGCCGCCTGCGCGCTTTCCCAAGCACGTCAACAGCGGCATCCAGCGGGGTTCGGCGGGCTCAAACTTCCCGTCGCACGATGTGATCTCGATGCACGCGGAGTTCCCGAAGGACGAGTGGGCATCCGCCACACTGCTCCGATTCGATGACGGGTCGTTCTTGCCCGTCGATGCGACGCTCCACCTCCCGGGTTTCTCTCCCGCGGCGAAAAGAGGGATGACGTTCGCGGCGGTCATAGCGGCAGCGATCGCGTTTCTCGGGACGTGGGCGTTGCAGGCCCTCTCGCGGCGGATCGAGCGGAGGAACGCATAGACTCCTCCCCGCGCGACCGGACGGCGTCCGCGGCATTCCAAGCATCGACGAGAGGAGATTTTCGATGGCCGAGGTCGGCGTGAAGAAGGTTGCGGTGGTGGGCGGCGGGCAGATGGGCGGCGGGATCGCGCAGGTCGCGGCCGTCGCCGGGTTCGACGCGGTGGTCTTCGACGCCGCCGCGGGCCAACTCGACCGCTGCAAGGGGACGCACCAGAAACTCCTCGCCCGCGCCGTCGAGAAGGGCCGCATGACCCAGGCCGACGCCGACGCCACGCTCAAGCGGATCTCGTACGTCGAGAGCATGGACGGCCTGAAGGGCGCCGACTGGGTCGTCGAGGCCGTTGTCGAGGACGCGGGCGTGAAGAAGGAGATCTTCACCAAACTCGCGTCGATCTTCACCGACGAGAAGGTCGTGCTGGCGACGAACACGAGTTCGATCAGCATCACCGAGATCGCGGCAGCAACCGGCGCGGCGGCGCATCGCGTGGTCGGCATGCACTTCTTCTACCCCGTCCCGGTGATGGGGCTCGTCGAGGTCATCAAGGGTCTGCAGACGAGCGACGAGGTCGTCGAGCGCACGATGAAACTCAGCGAGGCGTTCGGCAAGACGCCGCTGAAGGCCAACGACCGCGCCGGCTTCGTGAGCAACCGCGTGCTGATGCCCATGATCAACGAGGCGTTCTACGCGCTGATGGAGGGCGTGGCCGAGCCCGAGGCGATCGACGGCATCATGAAACTCGGGTGCAACTTCCCGATGGGGCCGCTGCGCCTGGCCGACTTCATCGGGCTCGACACGTGCGCCCACATCATGGACGTGCTGGCCGAGGGGCTGAACAGCGAGCGCTACCGCCCGTGCCCGCTGATCCGCCAACTCGTCACCGCCGGGCGCCTGGGCGACAAGACCGGCCACGGCGTGTACGACCATTCCAAGAAGTAACGCCCGCGTCCGAGAACCGCGCGGGATTGCGGGAACCTTGCTGGATTCCCGGCGCGAATGCGCCGATGCGCGCCGTCTGGCCGCCCCGGACGCGCGCGATGGTCGCGCCGCGCCCGGCAACCAGCGGCGGCCCACGGGGTCACTCCCATGCGCACCCTCGCCCGCCTGTCGCTCTCGCTCGCTCCCGTCGCGCTGCTCGCGGCGGCCGGGTGCTCCACTTCATCGACCGAGCACGCCGCCCACTGGAGTTACTCCGGCGAGACGGGCCCGGCGCACTGGGGCGCGATGCACCCTGAGTGGGCCGCGGCGCACGAGGGCCGCGCTCAGTCGCCGATCAACCTCTCGCAGCGCAGCGCGATCGAATCGAAACTCCCCGAACTGCGGTTCTCGGCGGCGCCCACGACCGTCACCCCTCGCGACAACGGGCACACCATCCAGTGGGACTGCCACGGCGCCAACACGCTGACCGTCGGCAACGACGTCTTCGCGCTCAAGCAGTTCCACTTCCACGCGCCCAGCGAGCACACGGTCGACGGGAAGCACTACCCCGTGGAACTGCACTTCGTGCACGCAGACGCCGCGGGCAACCTCGCGGTGGTGGGCGTGATGCTCTCGCCTTCGCGCGGGAGCAACGGCGTGTACGAGGCGGTCACGCGCACGCTGCCCTCGCGCGGGGGTCAGGGCGCTCCGGTGCACTTCAACCCGTACGCGCTGCTGCCCGAGCGGATGACGTACGCGACGTACCAGGGGTCGCTCACTACGCCGCCGTGCACCGAGGGCGTGCGCTGGATCGTGCTGACCAACCCGGCGCGCGTGACGGGCGAGCAGGTGGCCGCGTTCACCGAGTCGTACTTCGGGAACGCGCGGCCGGTGCAGCCCGCGAACGGGCGGCTGGTCTTCGTTCAGGACTGAGCGGTTTCCTGCCCGAAAAACTCGTCGAGCAGCGCGGAGCGCAGGGTGTTCGCGTCGATGGGCTTCGAGAGCCGGCGGCGCGCGAGGAGGTCGGCGTCGCGTAGCGGCGGGCTCGCGTAGCCAGTGACGAACAGGAACGGGGCGCCGCGTTCCTCCAGCATGCGCGCGATCGTTGAGGACGTACCCCCGCGGATGTTCACGTCGAGCACGCCGCCGTGGATCTCGGAGGAAGCAACGACGCGCTGGCCCTGCTCGAGCGAGGGGATGGGGCCGATGACCTCGCAGCCGAACTCTTCGAGCATGGTCTTGAGCGCGTGCGCGATCAGGAAGTCGTCTTCGACGAGCAGCAGGCGGAGCCCTTCGAGGGTGTCGGCCGATCGACCGCTGGCGTTCGCCATGTTCATGATCCGCTCCGCGTTGGCCCGGTCAGTGTGACGACGCGTGCGACCGCGATTCCGCCGCGATGCCCGGGATGAACAATGTAACGTCGAGCCCGCGCGCTGTGAACTCCAGATCAACCTGGCCGTTGAGTTCGTAAGGAATTACGCCTTGGAGCAGGTTCATGCCGAAGCCGGGCTCGATGGTCGCGGCGGTGGGCGGCCCGTCGCGTTCGGACCAGACCATCCGGAGGTCGTGGGTTTGATCGTCGATGGTCCAGTCGAGGTGGATCGTGCCGTGGCTGTTGGCGAGCGCGCCGTGCTTGGCGGCGTTGGTGGCGAGTTCGTGCAGGGTCATGCACAGCGCGGGCGCCGCGTCGCTGGGCAGGCGGATGTCAGGCCCTGAGATCTCGAGCCGGTTGCCGTCGCGGTCGGTGTAGGGCGCGACGACGGCGTGGATCAGACTGACCAGCCCGATTCCCTCCCAGCGCTGCGCGGCGAGCAGCGAGTGCATGCTTGCCATCGCGCGGATGCGCCCGACGAACGAATCGGAGAACTCGACGAGCGACTCGGCTTCGCGCAGCGAACTCTCGGCGATCGCGAGCACCGCGGCGAGGTTGTTCTTCACGCGATGGTCGAGTTCGCGCATCATCATCTGCTGATGCTGTTCGGCGCGCTTGCGGTCCGAGACGTCGCGGAAGAACACGGCGACGCCGTCGTCCGTCGCGCTGATGCGCGTGTCGAACCACCTGTCGAGGGGCGCGTACCGGGCTTCGAGGGAGGCGGGCTCGCCGGTCTTCATCACGCGGTCGAACGCGTGCTCCCACTCGGTGCCGCGGACCTCGGGGAACACGTCGAAGAGGGAACGCCCCGCCATGTCCTCGGGCTTCATGCCAACCGCGGCCGCGCCGGCGCGGTTCACCGTCGTGTACTTCCAGTCGTGGTCGAGCAGGTAGAACCCGTCGGTGATGTTCTGGAGGATGTGCTCGAGCCGGCGGCTGGCGCGCCGGGCGGCGCGCTGGGCTTCCTCGCGGGCCGTGACGTCGAAGATCACGCTGTCCCACATCACCGACCCGTCGGGCTGTCGCTCGGGCTTGCCGTAGCCCCGGAGCCATTTCTGCGCTCCCGATGGCGTGGCGATGCGCCACAGGTGCGACCACGGCGCGTTGTGCGAGGCGGAATGCTCCACCGACGTGCGCAGCCCGGCGACGTCGTCGGGATGCACCATGTCCCACAGGGGCTTCACACTGCGCTGCACGGTCTCGGGATCGATCTCCCAGATGTCGCGGCACCCGGGGCTCATGTACTCCAACTCGTCGGAACCGTCGGGCAACAGCGTGTAGCGGAAGATCGCGCCGGGGATGTTGTCCGCCATGCGCCTGAACTTCTGTTCGCTGGTCACGGCCCGCTCCGCCGCCCGGGCGGCCTGGCGCGTCGCCGAGGCCGTCAGGAAGAAGATGAGCACGCCCGACGCGACAACGAACCCGACGCCCTTCACCGTCTGCCCCGGCAGGCCGAGGATGGTCGAATCCGCCATCCCGCGGAGCAGGCGGTCCGAGACGAGGATCCATGTCACGGCGAGGAGCGTGTACAGCAGGGCGATGTGCACGGGCCGAAGCCGGAATATGGGCAATCTGGCGGGCGTGGGCGGCATTCGATGCTCCGTGCGGACCGAGCGGCATTGTCCTCGAACCGAGACGGCGTGCAACCACTGAAAACACCGGGGCCTGCGCCGCGGAAATGTCGCGGAAGCCGCTTTGAGCAGACGCGCCGCATCGGTACACTTGGCGGTCCCGATCACCAAGGAACGGTCGGGCGTCAGAGGCGGCCCGCACGTGCGCGTGAGCCGCTCACCCACAAGAGAGGGAGAACGACGATGAAGATCCTGACTGCCGCCGCGCTCGCGGCGGGCCTCGGTGCGTCCGCGCTGGCGGCCAACGTCACCGTGTACTCGAACAACGCGGGCGGCGACGCGTTCGCCAACGTGACCGCCATCCAGAACCAGGGCCAGGCCGTGAACAACGGCTGGCACTACAACAACGTGCGCACCGGCGCCGTGATCGGCATCAACTCGACCATCCCGCGCAACGGGAACGGCTCGGTGGTCTTCGCGGGCGTCGGCGGCGCCGCCAAGGCCGACATGGAACTGCTCTCGGGCGCCGTTGAAGCGGGCGGCAACTATTACGCCACCTCGTCGTTCGGCCAGCTCAGCGACCTCTCGTCGCTCTCGTACGACTGGTACCGCGACGGCGCGAGCACCACGGGTTCGGGCTTCCATGCCGTCGTGCGCATCCTCGTCGACGCGGACGGCGACCTGAACACCACCGGCGACCGCGGCGGGCTCGTCTTCGAGCGCGCGTACAACGGCGGCTCGGTCCCGACCGACTCGTGGCAGACCGACGACGTGCTCTCCGCCAACGGCGGCGACGGCGCGTACATGTGGAACTTCGGCCTGGGCATCGGCTTCGGCGCCAACATCAACGGCACCGCGTACGCGTACGACTCGGAGTTCGCCGAGTGGGAAGCGTACTTCCCCAACGCCTCGGTCATCGGTTTCTCGATGGGCATCGGCTCGGGATGGAGCGGCGAGTTCTTCGGCGCGGTCGACAACTTCACCTTCGGCTTCAACGGCAACAGCACGACCTACAACTTCGAGGTCGACGGCCAGGTGATCCCCTCGCCGCTCGCGGGCGGCATGGCCGCCGCGGGCCTGCTGGGCGTCGCCGGCGTCCGCCGCCGTCGCTGAGACGACATCGGATCTGAGAATCAATGCACGACGCGGGCCTCTTCACGACGAAGGGGCCCGCGTTCGTTTTCGTGCTCGCTGAGCCGCGTCGGTCGGCCCATCTCTTTGCGATGCGCCGCGCCCGATTCTCGGTCCCTGCCGGTTCGGGGCCTGCATCCGGCCCCCTTGTCGGGCCGACTAAACTACGCCATGACCACCGCGTTGCCCAACGGTTCCGTCTCCACCCGCTTCTCCGGCCCGGGCCTCGACGGCCTCGACCCGCAGGCCGTCACGATCTCCGGTCTCGTGCTCGACCCGGTCTACGGGCCCGACGCGCTGGGCGGGACGGGGCTGCCCGAGTCGCTCCAGCATCCCGAGCGCGACATCGCCGCCCCGGGCGAGTTCCCGTACACGCGGGGGCTCTTTCCGCAGGGCTACCGCACGCGGCTGTGGACGATGCGGCAGTTCGCGGGCTTCGGCTCCGCGGACGACACCAACAAGCGGTTCAAGTACCTGCTCAGCCAGGCCAAGGGCACGAAGGCCAACACCGGCCTCTCGACCGCGTTCGACCTGCCGACCCTCATGGGCCGCGACAGCGACGACGCGCTGAGCATGGGCGAGGTGGGCAAGTGCGGCGTGGCGATCGACACCATCGAGGACATGCACCGCCTCTACGCGGACATCCCGATCGATCAGGTCACCGTCAGCCAGACCATCAACGGGCCGGCGGCGGTCATCTGGGCGATGTACCTCGCGATGGCCAAGCAGCGCGACATCTCGTGGGACACGCTGGGCGGCACGCTCCAGAACGACATCCTCAAAGAGTTCCACGCGCAGAACGAGTTCATCTTCCCGCCCGAGGCCAGCGTGAAACTCGTGGTCGACACCATCGAGTTCCAGTGCACCCAGGTGCCGCGGTGGAACAGCGTGTCGATCAGCGGCTACCACATCCGCGAGGCGGGCAGCACCGCGGCGCAGGAACTGGCGTTCACGCTGCGCGACGGCATGGAGTACGTCGAGGCCTGCATGAAGCGCGGGATGAGCGTGGACGACTTCGCGCCCCGGCTCTCGTACTTCTTCAACAGCCATAACGAGTTCTTCGAGGAGATCTGCAAACTCCGCGCGGCCCGGCGCATCTGGGCCCGCATGATGCGCGACCGCTACGGCGCCAAGAACGAGCGCTCGTGGTTCATGCGCACCCACGTGCAGACCGCGGGGTGCTCGCTCACCGAGCAGCAGCCGCTGAACAACATCGTGCGCGTCGCCTACCAGGCGATGGCGGGCGTGCTGGGCGGCTGCCAGTCGCTCCACACCGACTCGATGGACGAGACGCTGGGCCTGCCCACCGAGCAGGCGGTGACGGTCGCGCTGCGCACCCAGCAGATCCTCGCGCACGAGACGGGCGTCACGCGCGTGGTCGACCCGCTGGGCGGGTCGTACTTCGTCGAGGCGCTGACCGACAAGATCGAGGAAGAGGCCCTGTCGTTCATCGAGGAGATCGACCGCATGGGCGGCGGCGCGTGGCCGAGCGGCTACGGCGGCGTGGTCGAGGGCATCAACAAGGGCTACTTCCGGCGCCAGATCGCCGAGGCGAGTTATCGCTTCAGCGAAGAGGTCGAGGCGGGCGACCGGATCATTGTGGGCGTCAACGCGTACGTTGACGGCGACGAGGACCGGCCCATCGACATCCTGACGATCTCCGACGAGGTGGAGGTCGACCAGGTGAAGCGGCTCAAGGCGTTCAAGGAGCGCCGCGACGGCGCCGCGGTGGAGAAGGCGCTGGAGGCGATCCGCCAGGCCGCGCGCGACGATGAGAACACGATGCCGGCGCTGGTCGCGGGCGCCGAGGCGAACTGCACGCTGGGCGAGATGGTGCAGGCGCTGGCGGACGTGTACGGGCGCTACACCGGCGGGCCGGAG
>JBQLZI010000046.1:0-12128 GCA_052168195.1 Phycisphaerales bacterium | reverse complement strand
CCACGCGACGGGGCCGGGGAATGCCCCCGTGCCCCCGCCGCCGATGCCGACCACCCCGTAGATCCGCGGCAGGGCCCGCCGCCAATCCCCGCCTCGAAACGCCGCGAACGCCAAGCCGGTGAACGCGATATTCCCGGCGGCGAGCGCTCCGGGCAGCGTCGCGGCGCTCAGATCGAGCGGGTGTCCCGCCGACCGCTGCGCGATCAGCCCGGCGGCCACGCCCAGCCCGAAGTGCGCCGCGGTCACGATCATGAACAGCGAAACGCCGTCGATCAGGCCGCGTGCGGACATACGGGATGCTACTTCCGCGCCGCGTTCCGGGTTCGCGGCCGCGCGAACCCTGTAAGATCGTTGACGAACCCGCCTCTCTGAAAGGAGAACGCCATGCCCGTCGCTTCGCCGCTCAACCTCCGCAAGTGGGTCAACGAGCACCGTGACAAGTTGAAGCCCCCGGTCGGCAACCAGTGCATGTACGACGAGGGCGAGTTCATCATCATGATCGTCGGCGGGCCCAACGCTCGGCGCGACTACCACATCAACACCACCGAGGAGTTCTTCTACCAGATCGAGGGCGACATGAACCTCCGCATCCTCGAGAACGGCAAGCCCCGCGACGTCGTCATCCGCGAGGGCGACGTGTTCATGCTCCCCGCGAACATCCCGCACTCGCCCCAGCGCCCCGCGGGCACCGTGGGCATGGTCGTCGAACGCAAGCGCCCCGACGGCGTGGTCGACAAACTCCGCTTCAACTGCGAGAAGTGCGGCGCCGTGCTCCACGAGGCCGAGTTCGAACTCGAGAACATCGTGACCCAACTCAAGGCGGCGATGGAGGAGTTCTGGAGCAGCGACGACCTGCGCACGTGCAAGAAGTGCGGCCACAAGATGGAGAAGCCGTCCGGGCCCATCATGCCCGACTGACGCCGGCCAGCGCATGCTCAAGATCGACATCCACACGCACATCCTCCCGAAGACCTGGCCCGACCTCTCCGAGAAGTTCGGGTACGGCGGCTTCGTGCGCCTCGACCACTGCAGTTCGTGCAGCGCGCGGATGATGGTCGACGACAAGGCCTTCCGCGAGGTCCAGTCCAACTGCTGGGACCCGAAGGTGCGCATCGACGAATGCGACGCGTGCAACGTCGACGTGCAGGCGCTCTCGACCGTCCCGGTCATGTTCGCGTACTGGGCCAAGCCGCGCGACACGCTCGAGATCGCGCGCATGCTCAACGATCACCTCGCCGGCGTGGTGAATGACTTCCCCGACCGCTTCGTCGGGCTGGGCACGATCCCGATGCAGGCGCCCGACCTCGCCTGCGAGGAACTCGAGCGCTGTGTGAAGGACCTCGGGCTCCACGGCGTGCAGATCGGCACGCACGTCAACGGCTGGAACCTCGACGACGAGAAACTCTTCCCGGTCTTCGAACTCGCCGCGAAACTCGGGGCCGCGGTGTTCGTGCACCCCTGGGACATGCTCGCGCGCGAGCGCATGCAGCAGTACTGGCTGAGTTGGCTCGTGGGCATGCCCGCGGAAACCACCCTGGCGATCTGCTCGATGATCTTCGGGGGCGTGCTCGAACGGCTGCCCGACCTGCGCGTCTGCTTCGCGCACGGCGCCGGCTCGTTCCCCGGAACCTGCGGGCGCATCAAGCACGGGTTCGACGTCCGCCCCGACCTCTGCGCCGTGAACAACGAGCGCGACCCCATGGACTACATGGGCCGCTTCTGGGCCGACTCGCTCGTGCACGACGAATCCTGCCTCAAGCGGCTCGTCCAGTTGATCGGCGCCGAGCGGGTCTGTCTGGGCAGCGACTACCCGTTCCCGCTTGGCGAGCATCGCCCGGGCGAACTGATCGAGTCGGTCGCCGAGTTCGACGAACGGACCCGCGCGATGCTGCTCGGCGGGGCGGCCATGGAGTTCCTGAACACGACCGAGGCGGACCTGCGCGGCAAGGGCGCCGGCAAGGTCCGCGAAGCGAGAGGAGCGGTTCGTTGACGAGCGCAGCGGTGAGCGAGTTCGACGCGCAGGCGTTCCTGGCGCAGGTGGATCAGTCCGACGAATGCGCGCGCGCGCTCGACGCCGACGACCCGCTCCGCGAGGAACGCGCCCGCTTCGCGATCCCGAAGGACAAGTCCGGCCGCGAGCAGGCGTACTTCTGCGGCAACTCGCTCGGGCTCATGCCTCGATCAGTCCCCGACGCGATGGCGCAGGAACTGAGGGACTGGGCCGAACTCGCCGTCGAGGGGCACTTCCACGCGAAGAACCACCCGTGGTTCTCCTACCACGAGGCGTTCCGCGACGTCGGCGCGCGGCTCGTCGGGGCGATCCCCGGCGAGGTCGTGATGATGAACTCGCTCACCGTCAACCTGCACCTGCTCATGGCGTCGTTCTACCGCCCGACGCGCGAGCGATTCCGCATCCTGATGGAGCGCGGCGCGTTCCCGAGCGACGAGCACGCCGTCGCGAGCCAGGCGCGGTTCTACGGCTTTGATCCACACGAGGCGGTCATCCACGTCGGGCCCAAGGCGGGCGAGGACACGATCCGCGAGGACGAGATCGAGCGCACGCTGGAACGCAAGGGCGACGAGATCGCGCTGGTGCTGCTGGGCGGCGTGAACTACGCGACGGGCCAGCGCTTCGACATGGAGCGCATCACGAAAGCGGGGCACAGCGCGGGCGCGGTGGTCGGATTCGACCTCGCGCACGCCGCGGGCAACGTGCCGATGCGGCTGCACGAGTGGGGCGTCGATTTCGCGGCATGGTGCTCGTACAAGTACCTGAACAGCGGGCCGGGCGCGGTCGCGGGCGCGTTCGTGCACGAGAACCACTGGGACGCGGATTACCCGCGCTACGAGGGCTGGTGGGGGCACGACCCCAAGACCCGGTTCAAGATGGCGCCGGAGTTTGCGCCCGGGCTGGGCGCCGAGGCGTGGCAGTTGAGCAACCCGCCGATTTTCGCCATGACGCCGCTGAAGGAGTCGCTCGCGATCTTTGATCGCGTCGGCATGCACGCGCTGCGCGCGAAGTCGCTCCGGCTCCACGCCTACACGCGGTCGCTGGTGGAACGCGTCGGCGAGGATGCGTTCGGCGGCGCGCTCTCGATCGTCACCCCCCGCGCCGACGCGGCCCACGGCTGCCAGTTGTCGATCCGCGTCGATCCCACCCACGGGCGCTCGGCGAAGGAGATCCAGCAGGCCCTGATGGGGATGGGCGTGGTCGCGGACTTCCGCGAGCCCGACATCGTTCGCATCGCGCCCGTGCCGCTGTACAACACCTTCGCGGATTGCCTGCGGTTCGCGCGCTCGCTCGGGGAGGCCGCCAAGGCATGAGCGCGCAGCGGCCGGTCATCACCGTGTTTGGGGCGGGGCTCGCAGGCACGCTCTGCGCGATCCGCCTCGCCCGGCTCGGCTACAAGGTTGAACTCTTCGAGCGCCGCGCCGATCCGCGCGTCGCGGGCGCCGCCGGGGGGCGTTCGATCAACCTCGCGCTCTCGACGCGTGGCATCGAGGCGCTCCGCGAGATGGGCCTGGCCGATGAGGTGCTCGACGACGGCATCCTGATGCGCGGCCGCGCGATCCACCCCCTCGCGGGCGAACTCGCGTTCCAACCCTACTCGTCCGACGAGCAGAAGGGGATCTACTCGATCTCGCGCGGCGGGCTGAACGAGACGCTCCTGAACGCCGCGGCCAACGAGCCGAATGTGTCCATCACGTTCAACGCGCGCTGCGTGGGCGTCGACCTCGACACCTTGCACGCGACGATCGAGGACACGCGCTCCGGCGGCAACGGCGTGCGCCACACGAAGAAGTGCGAGGTCATCATCGGCGGCGACGGCGCCTTTTCCGCCGTGCGCGCGAGCATGATGAAGCGCGACCGCTTCGAGTACCACCAGTACTACCAGACGCACGGCTACAAGGAGCTCGAGATCCCGCCCGCGGAAGGCGAGTCGGGGCTGTACGGCAAGTTCAGGATCAACCCCAATGCGCTGCACATCTGGCCGCGGCGGTCGTACATGATGATCGCGTTGCCCAACGCCGACGGCTCGTTCACCTGCACGCTCTTCGCGCCGTTCGAGGGCGAGCACGGGTTCGAACGCATCAACTCGCGCGACGATGCGCGGCGGTACTTCGAGCGCCGCTTCCCCGACGCGATCCAGCACATGCCCACCCTGCTCGACGACTTCGAGCGCAACCCGACCAGTTCGCTCGTCACCGTGAAGTGCTTCCCGTGGCGCCTCGGCGGAAGGGTCGCGCTTATCGGGGACGCGGCCCACGCGATCGTGCCGTTCTACGGGCAGGGGATGAACGCCTCGTTCGAGGACGTCCACGTGCTGGGGGAATGCGTCGAGCGCAGCGGCGGCGACCTCGCGGCGGCGTTCGGCGAGTACGAGCGGCTGCGCAAACCGGCGGGCGACGCGATCGCCGACCTCGCGATCGATAATTTCCTGGAGATGCGCGATCACGTCGGGTCGCGCACATTCCGCCGGAGAAAGCAGTTCGAGCACTGGCTGGCGCGCACCTTCCCGGGGAAGTATCTGCCCCTCTACGAGATGGTCACGTTCTCGACGATCCCGTACCACGAGGCGCGCCGCCGGGCGCGCGTGCAGGACCTGATCGTGCTGGCGTCCATCGCGGCGATCGGCGCGTTCCTGGTCTTCCTGCTGCTCGCGCTCGTGTTCGCGCTCGCGTGGGACTGATCAACGCACGTCCCGTCCAAGATCGGTGAAAGGCGACCGGATGAGCCAGTCTCCCGCCAACCCGCTCGGCGTCAAAGCGCCGGCCGACCTCGCGCCCGGGCAACCGTACTGCGGCGCGTGCGGATACTCGCTCGTCGGCGCGACCGAGAGCGCCAAGTGTCCGGAGTGCGGCGCACCGCTGGTCGAGGCGATGCAGCGCAAGGGCGCCGAACCGATGATGCGCGGCCGGCGCTGGAGATCGGGCGCGACGGTCTTCGGCTTCCCGGTTGTCGACGTGGCGTTCGGCCCCGACGAGTCGAAGGGCGAACGCATGGGCAAACCGCGCGGGCTGATCGCGCTCGGAGACATGCCGGTGGGCGGCGTCGCGATCGGCGGGATGCCCGTGGGCGTGGTGTCCGTCGGCGGGATGAGCGTCGGCGTGTGCACGCTGGGCGGGCTGAGTCTGGGCGCGCTCACCGCGTTCGGCGGGATGGCGGTCTCGCTCGGCATGGCCGTGGGCGGCATGGCGATGGGCGCGATGTCGTTCGGGGGCGTCGCGATCGGGTACTTCGCCCGCGGCGGAACGGCGATCGGACGTTTCGCGCGCGGCGGCCGGGCGTTCGGCCAGCACACCATCGATCGACGCTCGAACGATCCGATCGCGTCGCAGGCGTTCGCGGACGTCGCGTGGTTCTATGGCAGCGGGGGCGGGCCGTGGCAGCCGGCGCTGGTTCTCGGCGCTGTCTTCCTGATCCTGACCGCGGCGATCGGCCTGCTGGCTATCCTGCGGCTCTCGGCGGGATCGAAACCCGACCCGTTCCGCGACGCCGCAGAATCGGAGCGACGGTGATGCTGTACGACATTACGCCCGCGGTGACTCCCGACCTCGGCGTCTGGCCCGGCGACACGCCGCTGTCGCGCGAGGTGCTGATGGACATCGCCAAGGGTGATTCGGTCACGCTCTCGACGCTCCGCGCCACGGTGCACCTGGGCGCGCACGCCGACGGGCCGAACCATTACGCCAGGAACGGAACCGGCATCGGCGAGCGCCCGCTGCGGTTCTACATGGGGCCGTGCCGCGTGATCACGGCGAAGGTGGCTCGGGGCGCGAGGGTTCGCGTGGAAGACCTGGCGATCGGCGATCTCGACGACGTCACCGCGCACCGCGTGCTCATCAAGACCGGCACGTTCCCTGAGCCGAACAACTGGAACAGCGACTTCGCCGGGCTCGACCCGGCGCTGGTCGAGGCGCTCGCGGAGAAGGGCGTGATGACGATCGGCATCGACACGCCGAGCGTGGATCTGCAGGACAGCAAGGACCTGCCCAGCCACGCCGCGTTCGCGAAGCACGACATGGCGATCTTGGAGGGTCTGCGGCTCGAGTCGGTCCCGGACGGGCTGTACGAACTGATCGCCCTGCCGCTGAAACTGCTTGGATTCGACGCAAGCCCCGTGCGCGCGGTGCTGCGCACGATGGAGCACCCGCTGCGGCTCAGCATGGACTGATCACCTCGCGCCGAGGTAGGCCATCACCTTGAGTTCCACCGCGATTGGCGTGGGGAGCGCGCCGACCTCGACCGTGGTGCGCGTGGGCCGGTTGGCGCCCGTGAAGTACTCCCCGTAGACCGCGTTGAAGGTCTTGAAATCTCGCTTCATGTCGGTGAGAAACACCGTGACGTCGACGATGTCGTCCCAGGTCGCGCCGGCGTCTTCGAGGACGGCCGTGACGTTGCGCATGACGGCGTGGGTCTGCGCGACGATGTCGTGGTCGATGGCTTCGCCCTGATCGTTGAGCGTGACGCCCGGGATCGTCTTGGCGCCGCGCTCGCGCGGGCCGAGTCCGGAGAGGAAGAGCAGATCGCCGACGCGGCGCGCGTGGGGGTAGGGGCCGACGGGCTCGGCGGCCTTGGTTGATTCGACTGAACCGGTGTTCTTGTTCATGGTCGTTTCTCGCGTGGCGCCTGCTGCGCATGCACCACGGCACCCACAGTGTGCCACGGCGCCCGGTTTCTACAGTTTCACACAGACGTTCTTGGGTTCGGTGAAGAAGCGCAGGGCCTCGTCGCCGCCCTCGCGGCCGACGCCGGAGTGCTTCACGCCGCCGAACGGTGTGCGGAGATCGCGCAGCATCCAGCAGTTGATCCAGACGATGCCCGCCTCGACCTGCGCGGCGACCCGGTGCGCGCGGGAGAGGTCGCGCGTCCACACCGTCGAGGCGAGGCCGTACTTGGTGCAGTTCGCGAACTCGATCGCCTGCGATTCGCCCTCGAAGGGCGTGATGGTGACGACGGGGCCGAAGATCTCTTCCTGCTGGGTGCGGCAACGCGGGTCAAGGTTCGCGATGACGGTGGGCTCGAAGAAGGCGCCGTCGGCGCAGCGGTCGTTCACCTTGTCGATCGCGCTTCCGCCCAGGAGGATCGTTCCGCCTTCTTCCTTCGCGAGCGCGACGTAGGACGCGACCTTTGCGCGGTGGTCCTTGGAGACGAGCGAGCCGAGATCGCTCGACGGTTCGAGCGGGTCGCCGACGCGGAGTTGCTTCGCGCGGGCGAGGAAGCGTTCGACGAACTCGTCGTGCGCGGCCTGTTCAACGAAGATCCGGCTGCCGCAGAGGCAGATCTGGCCCTGGTTGGTGAACGCGGCGCGGACGCTGGTCTCGACGGCGTCGTCCATGTCGGCGTCGGCGAAGACGAGGTTGGGGTTCTTGCCGCCCAGTTCGAGCGAGAGTTTCTTGAACTTCGGCGCGGCAACGCGGGCGATGGCCTCGCCCGTCGTGGTGCCTCCCGTGAACGTGACGGCCTTGATGTCCGGGTGCTCGACGATGGCGGCGCCGGCACGCGCGCCGCGGCCGTGGACGATGTTCAGCGCGCCCTTGGGCAATCCCGCCTCGATGGCGAGTTTCGAGAGCAGGAACGCGGTCAGCGGCGTGACCTCGCTGGGCTTGGCGACGACGGTGTTGCCCGTCGCGATCGCGGGCGCGATCTTCCAGGTGAAGAGGTAGAGGGGCAGGTTCCACGGCGAGATGGCGCCGACGACGCCCAGCGGGCGGCGGAGCGTGTAGTTCAGCGCGACGCCGTCGGTGTCGTGAAATTCGCTCTTTGTGGAGAGGATGGCGTGGGCGAAATAGCGGAAGTTCGCGGCGGCGCGGGGGATGTCGACGCGGTTGCACAGCGAGAGGGGCTTGCCGGTGTCGTCGCATTCGGCGCGCGCGAGGGCGGGAAGGTCGCGCTCGATGAGGTCGGCGAGGCGAAGGAGAATCTTCGAGCGCTGCTCCGCGGGTGTGCTCGACCATTCCGGGAACGCGCGCTGCGCGGCGCGCACCGCGTCGTGCACGTCGTCCGCGTTCGAGTCGGGGATGCGCGCGATCACCTCGCTCGTCGCGGGGTTGACGTCGTCCATGAACGCACCCGAGCGCGGCTCGCGCAGGTCGTTGTCGATGAGGTTGAGGATGCTCGTGGTCATCGTCAGATCGTGGCGGTGCGCCCGCCGTCGACGCGGATGGATTCACCCGTGATGTACGACGCGGCGGGTGAGCAAAGAAAGGCGATGACGGCGCCGGTCTCGCGCGGGTCTGCGAAGCGGCCGAGAGGGATCTCTCGCTTCATCTGCGTCTCGACCTGCTCTGGCGTGGTCTCGCCTTTGGTCGCCTTGCCCTGGACGAGGGACTCGAGACGTTCGGTGGCGGTGAACCCGGGCAGGATGTTGTTGACTGTGATTTCGGCGGGGCCGAGTTCCATCGAGAGGGTCTTCGCGAGCGAGGCCATGGCGCCGCGGATTGTGTTCGAGACTCCGAGCCCGACGATGGGCTGACGCACGGAGGTGGAGATGATGTTGACGATGCGACCGTACTTCGCGGCCTTCATCCCGGGGGAAAGGGACTGCACGAGCGCGTGCGCCGCAAGCACGTGAGTCTCGAAGGCGCGGCGGAAGTCCTCGGGGTTCGCGTCGATCGCGAGTCCCGGCGGAGGCCCACCGGCGTTGTTCACGAGGATGTGGACCGTTTTCTCGACATGAAGGATCTGGTCGATGGCTTTGGCGCGGGCGTCGGGTCGGCCCAGATCGGCGGCGACGCAATCGTGGCCCTGCCCGGCGTGGGCGCACGGGAGGGGGAGGTCCGCGCGTGCCTTCTCGAGCGAGTCGAGGTCACGGGAAAGCAGCGTAACTGAAGCGCCGAGGGCGGCGAGTTCGATCGCGGCGGCCTTGCCGATGCCCTTGCTGGCGCCGCAGACCAGGGCGCGCTTGCCTGTCAGGTGGAGGTCCATGGGGGCAGTCTACGCGAAGGGCGCAGGCCGCTGTCCGGGTGAACCCTCACCCGGCGGACCGGCCGGCTGCTGATGTGTCGAGGGAGCGGGGGTCTACTTGATCAGGCGCACGCGGCCGACGTCCGGGATGAACGGGATGCGCAGCGGGCCGAGGTGCAGGGTGTTGGCCGAGGGCCAGAACACAACCACCGCTTCGCCCATGAGCATGTCGCCCGGGACGAGGCCGACCGGGGCCGCGGTCTCGGCGGCGACCCACGGGCTGACGGCGTCCCACAGGCGCGAATCGCGGCTGCTGGCGCTGTTGTCGCCCGCGGCGAAGAACTGCCAGTCGTCCATCTGCGCGAGGTGCTCGGGGTGAGAGCCGAGCCCGGGGGAACTGGTGTTCGGCCCGTTCCAGCGGGCGGCGGGCTGGTAGTAGAGGTCGCGGTCGAGCCCGACGTTGTGGAGCGTGACGGGTGCGCCGGACGTCTCGATCGATACGCGCGGCTGGGTGTACACGCCGAGCGTGTTTCGGTCGTTGCTGAGCGCCGTGCTCGCGGGGTTGGCGAGGACATCGTCAAGTTGCGCGTCGGTGAGCGAGGTGGAGCGACGGAGCCGCTCGACGGGCGACCAGTCGTAGGCCATGCGCCCGTGCGTGGCGCCGTTGATGCGCACCTCGAGGGCCTGGTCGACGTGCAGGAACTCGACATCGGTGATGCGATCTTCGGGAAAGCCGCCGAACCCGTTGGCGTTCAGCGCAATGGGCTCACCTCCGTCGCGGGGTTCGATGGAGTAGCGGACGCCGCCGGACGTCACCTCGGCGACGAAGCGGCTCTCGCGGGCCTCGATCGTGAAGCGGACGACGGCGTCGGGGCCGTGAGGTTCGATCCCGGCGCGCACGCGCAGGTCGCTGACGGGGTACACCGGGACCGCCGGCTGGGTTTCGCGGTGGTTGGGCGCCCAGGGCGTCATCTGGTTGTACGCGGCGAAGTCGGTGAGCGGCCAGAGGTTGTTGTCCCACGTCAGCGGGCCGGGCTGGGCGGACTCGGCGCGGATCGCGCCGCCGGCGTCGTGGGTCCAGCCGTTGCCCGTCCACGGGGAGCGCCACGGCAGGCCGTCGAACGATTGCTGGAGGGGTTCGAGTTCCGACGAGTGGATGGTCCACCACACGTCGTCCTGGATGTACGCGGGTTTGCGCGCGATGCGCCAGTCGTCCTGCTCGGACGCGCGGACGAAGACGTCGCCGTCGACGAGCCAGAGGTCCTCGTTGGGGAGCCCGACGAGGCGCTTGATGTAGTTCTCGCGCGGGTTCTCGGGCATCTTGAAGACGATGACGTCCCAGCGCTTCGGGTGGTGCAGCCAGTTGTACTTGAGCACGGCGATGCGGTCGCCCGAGCGCAGCGGGAAGGCGCCGGGCTGCATCGGCACTCCTGTGACGGGGTCGCTGACGCGCACGGGGTTGGAGGCCGTGCCCTGCGTCGCGGTGGGGGGCTGGCGAGGGTCTGACCAAGGGTTCACCGCCCACGTGAAGCCCGACTGGGGGGAGGTGAACTGCATGTGCGCGCCGCGGAGGGTGGGCGCCATCGACCCGGTGGGTATGTGGAAGGTCTCGAAGATGAACCCGCGGAAGATCAGCACCACCACGAAGGAGATGACCAGGCCCATGACCGCCTCCTTGGGCGTCTCCTTGGGCTTGGGTCGGTGGGGGATGGCGGCGGGGGGAGTCATCGGGGTTCGGAGGATAGCGGCTGCGGCCCGCGCGAACCTGCAGCCGGGCCGTGCGTCAGGGGTTGAAGTGCGTCCGGGCACATGATGAGATCCCGCCGGAACGGCGCGCCCCGGGCGTCACTGCGAGCCCCGCGCGGTCGTCTTCGACCGTTCTTCGATCAGGAGTCACCCCCATGAGCGCATCGGCGCCGACGACGACAAGTGTGGATGTCCGGGAGATCGCCCGCGAGGTCGAGGCCCATTCCGGTCCGATCAACGCGCTGGCCGAGCAGGTCGCGAGGGTGGTCGTGGGCCAGCGGGAGATGGTCGAAGGCCTGCTCCTCGGGCTCCTCTCGGGCGGGCACGTGCTGCTCGAGGGCGTGCCTGGACTCGCGAAGACCCTCACCGTCACCACGCTGGCGCGGGCGATGCACGCCCG
This sequence comes from Phycisphaerales bacterium, assembly GCA_052168195.1. Lineage (GTDB taxonomy): Bacteria > Planctomycetota > Phycisphaerae > Phycisphaerales > UBA1924 > JAHBXC01. The sequence goes on along the minus strand of JBQLZI010000046.1, from coordinate 1,074 downwards.
GTTCGCGCGGATCCAGTTCACGCCCGACCTGCTGCCCGCCGACCTCGTGGGCACGCTCATCTACAACCCCCGCGAGCACACCTTCAGCCCGCGGAAGGGGCCGATCTTCGCGAACCTCGTGCTGGCCGACGAGATCAACCGCGCCCCGGCGAAAGTCCAGTCCGCGCTCCTCGAAGCCATGCAGGAGCGCCGGGTGACCATCGGCGACGAGACCCACACGCTCCCCTCGCCGTTCCTCGTGCTCGCCACCCAGAACCCGATCGAGCAGGAAGGCACCTACCCGCTGCCCGAGGCACAGGTCGACCGCTTCATGCTCAAACTCAGGATCGGGCACCCCACGCGCGAGGACGAGCGCGAGATCCTCGACCGCATGGCGTTCACCGCGCCCGACGTCGAGGTCGAGCCGGTCATCGAGGTCGAATCGATTCTCGCGGCGCGGAAGGTCGTCGACAGGATCTACATCGATCCCAAGGTCCGCGATTACATCGTGAACCTCGTTCACGCGACGCGCAACCCCCGCGAGAGCGGGCTGGAGAAACTCGCGCGGTTCATCGAGTTCGGCGCGTCGCCCCGCGCGACGATCAGTCTCGCGCTCGCGTCGCGAGCCCACGCCTTCCTGAAGGGCCGCGGCTACGTCACGCCCCAGGATGTCAAGAGCGTCGCGATGGAGGTGCTGCGCCACCGCGTGCTGCTGACCTACGAGGCCGAGGCCGAGGGATTCGACGCCGACGCCGTCGTGCAGGAAGTCCTCGACACCATCCCCACGCCCTGACACCCCAACGACGCGACGCATGCGCACGGCGAAGCACCATCACGGCACGCGGCGGGGCGCCAGCAGCCCCGAGGAACTGATGGCCAAGGTCCGTCGGCTCCGCGTGCTGTCGCTCCGGCTCGTCGACGAACTCTTCGCGGGGGAGTACCACAGCGCGTTCCGCGGTCGTGGCGTCGAATTCGCCGAGGTCCGCGAGTACCAGCCGGGCGACGACGTGCGCACGATCGACTGGAACGTCACGGCGCGCGAGAACAAGCCGTTCGTCAAGCAGTTCGACGAGGAGCGCGAACTCACGATCGTGC
>JBQLZI010000045.1:0-12194 GCA_052168195.1 Phycisphaerales bacterium | reverse complement strand
GGCGCGGGCGCTGCCTAGGGTGGGCACGAGAACCCCGACGAGCGCGGCGACAACCGCGACCGCGACAAGGGTTTCCACGAGGGTGAAGCCGCGGCGGATCATGGAGCAACCTCAGCGCCGAAGTTAGACAGCACCGCATTCAGGTCGGCGAAGTTCACAACGCCGTCGCAGTTGGCGTCACCCTCGTCGGTCGCGACGCCGAAGTTGCTCAGGACGAGGTTTAGGTCGGCGAAATTGACCACGCCGTCGCCTGTCGCGTCGCCTTCGAGCACGACGCGGGAGCGCACGCGCGCCACGCCGGCGATCTCGGCGCTGATTTCGCCCAGCGGGCCGATGACCGCGTCGACCGCGGTTGTGATGCGGATGAAGTCAAAGCCCGGCAGGTTCGCAGGCGCGCCGCTCATGGGGTCGACAGCCCACGCGATGTCGAACGCGTCGCCGCCGGCCGAGCCCGGCGTGATGCCGATCGCGAACGGATCGTCGGGTGTGGAATAGAACGCATCGGGGTCGGCGCCGGCTGGCGGGGAGAGCGTGGGGGTGAAGTCGGCGTAGCCCCAGACCGCCTCCTGCTCGGCGTCGGGCGGAAGCGTGACGATGTTGGCCGCGAACATCGGGGGCAGTTCGAAGGCGCCCGTGGTGAACGACGCGGCCGGCACGCTCTGCGGGTACCACAGCGTGTTCGCGGGCGGCGTGGGCGTCCCGGGGTTACTGTCCCAGTCCTGCGAGCGGAACGCGTCGCTGGGCACGGCCGGGAGCGACGAGCCGCGGATGACGAACCACGCGTCATCTGCGAGGCCGTTGGCGTTGGCGTCGTAGGAAACCTCGATGTGCGCGGCCTCGGCGAAGCGTCGGCGCGGGTTGCCGCTGACGTAGAGCGCGTTGCCGAAGACGATCGCGTCGACGCCGAAGGGGTTGCACGGATCGTCGAGGACGGTGTCGGCGAATTTCAGCGTGATCAAGCCGCCGAACCCGCCGAGCGTGACGACGTCCGTCGTCGCGGGCTCGCCTGGCGCGCCGCCGGTCGGAGCGCCGAGCGCGGCCGCGGGATCGTTGAGCGCCGTGCCGTTCACGAACTGGCCCGGCGCGGGCGAGTAGTCGACGACTTCGCTCGCGAACCACGGGGAAGGATCGCCGGCGGTGGCGTGGGCGCTGACCCACGCGCACGCCGCGGCGAGCGTCACGGCTCGGCGCGGCACGGACCGTTGCGCGGTGCTCTCTCTCATCGATCGTTCCCCCTGTCGCGGCGGCGACGGGCGCCGAGCAGCGCACCGGCGAGCAAGAGCGCCGACGCGGGCGCGGGGATGGTGTACCGGTACGCGACGCCGTCGGCGATCGCGACGGTTTCGTTCGTCGCGGCGTTGAAGAGCACGGAGTACGCGAACGCCGAGCCGCCTGACGGGTCGAGCATAGTCTCGAGCGCGTCGGGCACGATCCCGCTTCCGAGCAGATCGGCGTCGATCACGCTGAAGAAGCCGCTCTCGCCGCCCTCGGCGAAATCGGCCCCTCCGATGACGAGGTTGCCCAGCGAGTCGAACGCGAGCGATCCGGCGCTGAGCGCGTCGGCGACGGGCATGCCGCTCTGCTCGAAGGAGACGGGCGCCGCGTTGAAGTCGGTGAGGTCGAACGCGCGGACCTCGCCGGTCTCGCTGCCGCTCATCTCGTCGAAGTCGAAGCCGTTGCTCGTGTAGAGCCGCCCGCCGCGGGTCGCGACGCCGCCGGATCCGCCCTGCAGGTCGTTGATGACGACGCGCGACGAAAGCGAAGAGGCGTCGAGTTCGCTGACGATGCCCCCCGAGAAGTCCGCGGCGCCCGAGACGTAGAGCGTGTCGTTGCTCGCCCAGCGGCCGGCGAAGTTGGCGGCCTCGATGCTCGACGCGGTGGTGACGCCCATCGGGTCGAGGGAGGCGACGTCGACAAGCAGCACGCTTGAACCCGCGCCGAAGTTGCCGTCGCCGATGGCTATCCGCGTGCCGCTGCGGTTCACCGCGAGGAAGGAGGGGCCGAACGAGTTGAGCAGGGCGGCGTCGACCGCGCCGACCTGGGCCCACGTCGACGCGTTGGCGGCGGTCTGGGCGAACAGGGCGCCGTCGGCGCGGACGCCGATGAGCCGCCCGTCGGCGAGGGCGTCGACGGAGGACAGGCCGTCGGCGAGGGTGAACGAGCCGGCGAGGGAGTAGTTCACTCCCGCGAAGGCGCCGGGGGACGCGGCGGAGAGGGCGGCGCAGGACAGCGCCGCGAAGGAAAGAGAACGGGTGGTCATTCGATCGGGCTCCGATGTTCGTCCTGATTCGCGCAGAACGGCTCCCGCCAAAGACGGTGTGCCTTCGCGTGGGGCTGCTGGGGAGCGGGGTCTGCGCAGGGGAGGCCGACGGGGAGCGCGCGGCCGCGCTGCGCCGACGCCCCAAAACGCGAGGGCGGACAGGCACTCGTCAACGTCGGTCTTCCGGCTTGGGGCTCCTGCGACCGGCCTTCCCGGCGCCCGGCGCTTCGGAGAAGCGTGGGGCCAGTGGCGCTCTAAGGGTCGAGGATGCAGCCCCTTACGGCGGCGCGTCCGCGGCGGCTTTTCACCGCACTTCCCGTTTCACCCAGCGTTCCTCACGGATGAGGAGGCGGGGATCCGTTGACAAAGGCAGCATAGCGGAGGGGGAGGGGGTGTCAAACACTCGCCGATTCGGGAGGTCGGATCGACTCGCCGCATTCCGGGCAGACATCAGACTGAATCCCGGCGAGTGCGTAGTTGCAGGTCGTGCAGCGATCGGCCTGCACTTCGCGTGCTCTTTCGCGGAGAGCCCAGCGGAAAAGGACGAACGCTCCCGCCACATGAAAGACGATCGCTGACCAGAAGAACTCGGAGAAGGGATAGCGCCACGCGGCCATCGATATTCCTTGGGTCGAGACTGTGCGCACGATCTCGCCGTCGATGTAGTACGATCTCTCGGGCACGAACATCGAATACGCAACGGTTGCTGCAGCGATCGCAGACAGGATGAGGAACGGTCGGAGTCTATTGATGCACAGACCGATGAGCACGACCGACATCCCAAGCGCCACTGCCCGTTGTAAATCGAATGTGTGGTCTCGCAGCGCTACGGGGAGAACAGAACGTAAGAACGAGGACATCCAAAGACTGCGGACCAGAAAGACATCGAGCACGCACCAGACCGGCAGGACGAGCCAGCCGAGCCATCCGCGAGCAATAGGCACCAACGCAAAGGCCGGCAGGCAGTACAGCAGGCCCACGAAGCCGAATCCCAGTGCTGTCAACGTCCCGGCGGCGCTTGTGAGGAAGGCAGTGAGAAAGAAATAGAGCGGGAATGCGCCGGCGGTGCGTTCGATCAACCGCAGGAGTTCAAAGCGAACACTCAAGGGTGTCAGGACTTCGGCGAGCACGATCGCGGCGAGGATCGCAAGGGCGACCCATCCAAATCGGCCGAAGCCCCAGATGGCACGAACGCGTCGCGATGGCGCTTTCGCGTTCTGAGCCACTGCTCAATCCCCCTGCTCCAGCACGGCCATGAAGGCCTCTTGGGGGATCGCGACGTTGCCCACGGACTTCATCCGCTTCTTGCCTTCCTTCTGCTTCTCGAGCAGTTTGCGCTTGCGGCTCACGTCGCCGCCGTAGCACTTGGCGGTGACGTCCTTGCGCATGGCGCGGACGGTTTCGCGGGCGATGATCTTGCCGCCGATGGCGGCCTGGATGGGGATCTCGAACTGGTGGCGGGGGATCTGCTCGCGGAGTTTGGCGCAGAGCAGGCGGCCGCGGAACTGGGCCTTGTCTTTGTGGACGATGATGGCGAGGGCTTCGACGGGCGTGCCGTTGACGAGGATGTCGAGTTTGACGAGGTTGTCGGCGTGGTAGCCCATGAGGTCGTAGTCCATGGTGCCGTAGCCGGAAGTCATGGATTTCAGTTTGTCGTAGAAGTCGTAGATGATCTCGGCGAGGGGGAGTTTCCAGGTGACGATCTGGCGCTGGTCGGAGACGAACTGCTGGGTCATGAACTCGCCGCGGCGTTCGGTGCAGAGTTTCATGACGTCGCCGAGGGATGACGTGGGCGCCATGATGTCGACCTTGACCATGGGCTCGCGGACTTCCTCGATGGTGCCCATGTCCGGGAGGTCGGCGGGGTTGTGGATCTCGACGACCTCGCCCGACATCATCAGGACTTCGTAGGTGACGGTGGGGGCGGTCTGGATGATCTTGACGCCGCCCTCGCGCTCGAGGCGTTCCTGCACGATGTCCATGTGGAGCAGGCCGAGGAAGCCGCAGCGGAAGCCGAAGCCGAGCGCCTCGGAGTGGACGACCTGGTAAGTGAAGGAGGCGTCGTTGAGGGAGAGGCGTTCGACCGCGTCGCGGAGGGTCTCGAAGTCGGCGCCCCGGCCGCCGGTCGCGGCGTCAGCGGTGGCGGGGTAGAAGTCGCAGAACACCATCTGGCGGGGCTCTTCGTAGCCCGGCAGAGGTTTGGGCGCGGGGTCGGTCTCGAGGGTGATGGTGTCGCCGATGCGGACGTCTTTGAGGGCCTTGATGGAGGCGACGAGGTAGCCGGTCTCGCCCGCGCCGATGCGCTGGAATTTGGTGGGCCTGGGGGTGTACTTGCCCAGTTCGGTGACGGTGAAGGTGCGCTCGATGCCCATCATGCGGATCTTGTCGCCGACCTTGAGTTCGCCGTCGAAGAGTCGGAAGTAGACGATGACGCCGCGGTAGTCGTCGTAGGTGGCGTCGAAGATGAGGGCGCGGGTCTGCTTGATCTCGCTGGTGCGCGGCGGGGGGCAGCGTTCGCAGATGGCGTCGAGGAGTTCGACGATGCCCTGCCCGGTTTTGGCGCTGACGAAGATGGCGGACTCGGCGTCGAGGCCGAGGACGTGCTCGACCTCCATGGCGATGTCTTCCGGGCGCGCGGAGGGGAGGTCGATCTTGTTGACGACGGGAATGAGTTCGAGGTCGTTGTTGACGGCGAGATAGGCGTTGGCGACGGTCTGGGCCTGGACGCCCTGGGTGGAGTCGACGACGAGGACCGCGCCTTCGCAGGCGGTGAGGGCGCGGGAGACCTCGTAGGTGAAATCGACGTGCCCGGGGGTGTCGATGAAGTTGAGCATGTACTCCTGGCCGTTGTAGGTGTGGTTCACCGTGACGGCGGAGGCCTTGATGGTGATGCCGCGCTCGCGTTCGAGGTCCATGTCGTCGAGCAGTTGCTCGCGGGCCTCGCGCTCGGTGACGGCCTTGGTGGCCTGGAGGAGGCGGTCGGCGAGCGTGGACTTGCCGTGGTCGATGTGGGCGATGATGGAAAAGTTGCGGATCTCGGGCATGCGGTGGGACACCTGTCGCGGCGCCGGGCTTGTGGTCGGGCGTCTAAGGGTCAACGATCGCGCGGTCGCGGGACGAGTCGGCGGGATAGTAGGGAGGAGGGCGGGTCAGTCGCCGCGTTTCACGCCGATGTCGGCGAAGGGGTCGTCGGCGCGGCGCGGGGCGCTGATGACCTCGAAGCGGATGACCTGATCGAGGTTGAATCCCGGATCGGCGGGGTCTGGTCGCCATCCCCAGACGCCGGGCACGCTCCCGAACCGGCGCGCCTGGGCGGGAACGTAGAGCGAGGTCATGGGGACCAGTTCGTCGAGTTCGTCGTGGTTGCCGAAGAAGCGCCACGGGCGGTCGAGGGGCGGCGGGCGCGAGGACTCGGCGCGCTGGCGGACGACGTCGACAGGGATCCATTCGCCGCGCTGGGCCTGCTCGTCCCACAGGTAGAACTCGGCCCAGAACCGGAACGTGGTGATGCGGCCGTCGGGGTCGTAGTCGTGGGTGAGGACGTCGTGGCCCGGGACGCGGTCGAGTTCGGGCTTCGAGGGCGAAGCGGCGACGATGACCCGTGCGGGGATCTGCGCGGCGCGGAGAAGGGCCACGTAAAGGTTGGTGATGACCGCGGCGTTCGCCTGCGCGGCCTCGATGGTCTGGCGCAGGCGGGGCTTGTAGACGCGGTCGTTCAGGTAGATGCGCTCGTCCTGGACGTCGAACCCGCGGAGGGGGGGGTACACGGTGTTGCGCGTGACGACGAAGGGGTAGCCGGAGTTCTCGTCCGGAATGGGCCAGTACGCGCTGGCGCTGGTTCCGGGCTGGGCTTCCTCGATGACGCGCGACGCGAGGTACTTCGCGAGTTCGGCGGGGCGCATGGCGCGCGGGTTGTTGTTCGTCCACTCGTTGAGCAGGGAACCGACGTAGCGGTCGTTGGCGTCGATGAAGGCCTGGGGATCGCGGAGGGGCTGCGTCCAACGGGGCCACTCTGCGGGCCAGTCGATCTCCATGGCCGCGGGCTCGTTGAAAACGGTTTCGTGCACGACGACGGGGAGTCGGAAGTCGACGTCGACGCGCTCGGGCGTGTTGGTGGGTTTGACGAAGGCGCGGCCGTTGTCGTCGGCGACCTGGACGAACCACTCGACGTTGATGACGTCGGGGAGATCGCCGGGCTGGCCGATCCACTGGTCGGTGACGCGCGCGCCGTTGAAGTCGAGCGTGCCGGAGAGGAACTCGGGGTGGGCTTCGCTCGAGGCGGTGCGCCACTGGAGCGGCGCCACGAAGACGGCGGAGCGGACGTCGATGGACTGCGTCGTACCGAGCGTGGTGAACCCGCGGTTGCCCGGGTTGGGCCAGAAGCGGGGGAACTGGTAGGGATCGGGGCGGAGGATCGGCGGGTTGTTGTCGTAGAACTCGTTGAGGTTCTGGCGCGAGGCGGCGAACTCCCAGCGGAGCATCCAGAGGCGTTCGTCCCCCGGGGTGATGAGCGGGGTCCACGCGGGTTGCTGCGCGACGGCCGCGCCGCCGAGGATCGCGAGCAGGAGCAGGGAGTTGAAGAACCGGTGTGCCACGTCGCGCCTCCCGCGGACGGCGGAATGCCGTCCCTGCCGCGGATTGTACGGGATGGGCGCGCGATCGGATGCCCGAATCCGGTCAGTTGCCCGCGTCGGCGACGCTGGGAAGCGCGTTTCCCGTGCGCACGCGGACGGCGATGCGAACCGGCACGCACGGCGGGTCGCATTCGAGGCGCCACGGCGCGAGCACGTCGGGGCGATCGGTCGCGGCGGGAACGCCGAACCATGTGGGAACGAGCCCCGCGGTGACGCCGAAGTGACGCCACGCGTCGGCAACCGGCGGGGCGTCGGTCGAGAGCCGGCGCTGCGAGACGAGGTCGACGGCGACCCAGCGTCCGTCTTTGGATCGCTCGTCGTAGAGGTAGAACTCGACCCACGCGTGGAGCGACGCGGCGCCGGTGGTCTTCGCGCCGATCGCGAGGCGTGCGGGGATGCCCGCGATGCGGAGCGCCGCGGCGTAGGCGCGGAGCATGTCGAACTCGGAGCCGGCGCGGTCGTGCGCGAAGCGTGCGACGCCGGTGGACAGAAAGCCCGTGACGCCGCCGTCCTCGCGCGCAAGGAGCGGGTCGAGACTTGCGCCGCCGTGCGTCATGATGCGGGCGGCCAGGTATTTCGCGAGCATCGCAGGAGTGACGTTCCCGGTGCGCGCGCCGAGCCACCCCTCGACGAGAGCGCGAAGATCGGTGTCGAGTTCGTCGGCGTGGGCCTCGGCGTGAAGCGAGGCGCCGATGTCGTGGGGCCAGCCGGCGATGGGCCACTGAACGGACCGTGCGGCGCGATCGTTGAACGGCGCGGGGTCGCGTTCGTCTTCGAGCGCAAGTCCGGCGGAGAACCCGGGACCGTGCGCGCCGTTGTCGTTCCACATCAGACTGGGGCCGCCGAGCCCGGCGACGTACGAAGCCGTGTCGACCGACTCCTCGGTCCCGAGGTCGGCGGGCGCGAGCCGGACGCCCGGCTCGGTCCGATACCCCATCGCGAGACGGACGCGGCCTTTCACCGGCTGCAGCGCGGAGCCCTTCGCGACAGGAGCGACCGAGAACTCGATCAGCGCATCGGGGGATGCCGACGCGGCGCCCGGGGCGGCGTAAACCGCGACAAGCCCAGCGAGAAGGACAACGACAGATGCACGACGCGACGGGATGTGGCTCCGTGAATGCATGACGCTCATGCCATCGGCGGTGGGCTGACGGGTCTTTCGGCTGCGCGAAAGTTTGCCGCGTGAAACGGGTGGACAAGGATCGGTCGACGCGGTCTCGTCGGCGCGCGACGCCGGGCGGTTTGGGCAATGCGACGTGTTCTCGCCCGCGCCGTTACCGGGCGTGGCTGATGTGGGCTTCGCTCGAGTACCGCAGACTCGCGACGCCCTCCGTCGCGTGGCGCCCGTGCAGCGTGACCAATTCATGCCGGAGCGCGTCCCAGCCCGGACTGGCTTTTGGGCAGTACGAGGCGCTGCGTGCGCGCCCGAGCAGGCCGTCCAGCGTGAGCGGCTGCGCGGACGGGACTCGCACAATCCGTCGCGGGGTGAACAGCGGGTGTTCATCGAGAACCGCCGAGACGTCGTGCAGCGACCACGGCGAGCGCGGCGGGTCGACGGCGTGGCGCTCCATCGCGGCGCAGTAGCCGTCGGTGAACGGGTCGGCGCGGTCCTGGATATTCCACACGTGCGCGAGCCGCCCGCCCGGCACAAGCACGCGGCGGAACTCACGCAGCGCTTCTTCCGGGCGCATCCAGTGGAACGCCTGCGCGACAGTGACCAGGTTCGCCGCGCGGTCGGGCAGACCGGTGGCCTCGCCTGTTCCTTCGCGGAATTCGACACGATTGTGTGGCGCCGCGGCCTCGCGCATCGTTGCGTTGGGTTCGACGGCGAGGACGCGCGGCCCTCGATCCGCGAGGAGCCGCGAGAACACCCCGGTTCCCGCGCCGATGTCGGCGATGACCAGCGCCGAGGGCTCGCCAAGGCCCTCGAGAACTGCATCGACGATCTCGGCGGGGTAGGAGGGCCGCGCCTTGGCGTAGTCGCCCGCGCGGTCGGCGAAGCGTGTCGTCGCGTTGGCGGGTGGGTCCGCGGACATGCGGCCATCATCCACGATTTCGGTGATTGCGGGCTGTTCGGTTTCTGATACCATCGCGGCCATGCTCGCCCGGGTTCAGAGTTTCGTCCTGACGGGAATCGACGCCTCGCCCTGCGAGGTCGAGATCGATTACTCCGACAGCGGCCTCGAAAAGCAGCAGGTTGTCGGCCTGCCCGACGCGAGCGTGCGCGAATCGATCGAGCGGGTGCGCTCGGCCATCCTGAACAGCGGGTACCGCTTCCCAATGGGCAAACTGCTCATCAACCTTGCGCCCGCCGACGTGCGCAAGGAAGGCCCGGTGTTCGACCTGCCCATCGCCGTGGGCGTGCTCCTTGCGGACGGCGCCATCCGCCCGCCCGTGCCGGTGATGCAGGTCCGCGAGACCACGATGGTGAAGAGCGGCGCCGACGGCGCGCACAAACCCGTGCACCGCGTCGAGGCGGAATACGAGGGGCTCGACCACCGCGGGTACCTGATCGCCGGGGAACTCGCGCTCGACGGGCGTTTGCGTCCGGTGAAGGGCGCGCTCGCGATGGCGATGCTCGCGAAAGACCTCGGGATGCGCGGCGTCATCCTTCCGGCAGAGAACGCCGAGGAGGCCGCTGTCGTGCGCGATCTGGAGGTCTTCGGCGTGCGCACGCTGAGCGAGGTTGTCGGTCTGCTGAGCGGCGCGCTCGACGCGAGCCCGCACCCGCCCGTCGACGTTGCGGAGTTGCTGCGCGGCGCGCGGGCGCCGATCGACTTCGCCGAGGTGCGCGGGCAGGAGACGGTCAAGCGCGCGATCACCGTCGCGTGCGCCGGCGCGCACAACCTGTTGATGCTCGGCCCGGCGGGAACGGGCAAGACCATGATGGCCAAGGCGATCCCGGGCGTGCTTCCCGCGATGGCCCCCGAGGAGGCGCTCGAGGTCACCCGAATCTACTCCGCCGTGGGCGCGGAGGTGTCGGGGGGCGCTGGCGACACCGCGCGGCGGGGGCTCGTCACCGCGCGACCCGTCCGCTCGCCCCACCACACGGCCAGCGTCGCGGCAGTCGTGGGAGGTGGCCCCGTCCCGCGTCCGGGCGAGGTCTCGCTCGCCCACCGCGGCGTGCTCTTCCTCGACGAACTCCCCGAGTTCCCGCGCGGCGTGCTCGAAACGCTCCGCCAGCCGCTCGAAGACGACAAGGTGACTATCAGCCGCGCGAGCGGGAAGGTAACCTTCCCCGCGTCGTTCATGCTGGTCGCGGCGATGAACCCGACCGCGAAGGGCGCGAGCCCCGGCGCGGGCGACAGCGCCGGCAAGCGCGACATGGAGCGGTACATGTCGCGGCTCTCCCAGCCGCTGATCGACCGCATCGACATTCACGTCGAAGCGCCCGCGGTGCCGTGGAAGGAACTCAGCGCGGGCGCCGACGGCCGCAAGGTCGAAGGCCCGAAGGGCACGAGCAGCGCGCAGATCCGCGAGCGCGTGCTCGCGGCGCGCGAACGCCAGCGCGCACGGCAGGGGTCGGTCACCAACAGCCGGCTGACCGGCCGCGACCTCGACCGCCTGGCGCCGCTGAGCGACGACGCGCGGACGCTGCTCGGGCAGGCGATCGCGGAACTGGGACTCTCGGCCCGCGCCTACGACAAGGTGAGGCGCGTGTCGCGCACGATCGCGGACATCGAGGGCGCGGAGCGCGTCGAAGCGCACCACGTGGCCGAAGCGGTGCAGTACCGGCTGCTGGACCGGAGGGTGTAAGTTAGTCCCGCCGGCGTCCCCGTGCAGCGCGTCCGCCGCCGCCGATCGCGCCGAGATCGAACAGCACCGCCACGATCACCAGCACGAGGAACCACCCGCTCACGCTGCCGTTGTTCTCGTTCATCGCGACGGCGTACGCCAGCGTGGTGTACGGCGCGAAGAAGAAGCCCAGCAGCGGCCAGCCGATCGTGGCATATGCGCTGCTCATGTACTGGCTGAACAGCGCGAGGACCAGGATGATCAGCCGGGGAAAGCCGAGCGCGATGAGAGCGAGCAGGCAGGGCATGCGGGCAGTCTACAGGATCCCCGCGAGCCGCAGGCCATGGAGCGCAACCTGCAGCACGATGAGCGCGTAGAGCCCGGCCAGAAGGTCGTCGATCACGATGCCGAGCCCCCCCTTGAGGCGCTGGAGGATGTACGCCGGAGGCGGCTTGAGGATGTCCATGACGCGGAACAGCACGAACGCCGCGCCCACCGTCACCGTTGCGCCCCAGAACCCGACGACCGCAAAGGAGGGGAGGAACATCAGGGTCAGCGCCTGCCCGCCCACTTCGTCGATCACGACCTGCCCCGGATCCTTCTTCCCGAAACGGCGCTCCGCGTAGCCGCCGATGAACAAACTCCCGAACAAGCCGAACGCCATCACCGCCGTCATCACGAACGTGACCCAGAGCGTGTCGGCGCCGAGCAGGAGCATCAGCCACGCCAGCGCGCACGGCGGGGTGCTTCCCCACGTGCCCGGCGCGGGCTTGAGGAACCCCAGACCGCCCGCCGTCGAGACGAGCATCTTGAGCGTGTCGCCCGGCTGCGGGGGAAGGGGCTTCGGAACGTCTTCGATGAGTTCCGGATCGACGTAATCCTCGAGCCGTTCTTCGACCATCGTTCTCTCAATCGGCGGATGACGCGATCGCGCGCCACCCTCGGAGCAGGTAGGGGATCGCCGACCACGCGGTGACGATCGTGGTCGCCCAGGCGACGACGCTTGCGCCCAGGTGCGCCCGCCGTGCAAAGCCGGGCGCGCTGCCCGTCTGCAGGGCCACGCACACCAGAATCATGGGCACGGCGACCGACTGCGCAACCATCTTGATCTTCCCCGCGCCGACCGCCGCGAACGACACGCCCCGAGATTCAACCATCCCGCGCAGCGACGTGATGAGCAGTTCGCGCGCGAGGATGATAACCACCATCCACGTCTCCACGCCCGACGCCATGTCCGGGTCGCCGTGGACCGTCCATCGGGCAAAGTTCGCGCCCGCGAGCATGACGAACGCGCCGAGGATGAGGATTTTGTCGGCGAAGGGATCCATGACGCGCCCGAATACGGTGATCGCGTTCCAGCGCCGCGCCAGATATCCATCGACCGCGTCGGTCAGCGCGGCGACCACGAACACCGTGACGGCGACGACGAGCAACGCGTCGCTCGAATCCTCGAAGTCGAACACCGCGAGCAGCGCGAAGAAGACCGTCGCGAGCAGCAGCCGCCCGAGCGTGAGCAGGTTGGGGATCTGCTGGCGCATCCCGACGGCGGGAGGACGGGATGCTTC
>JBQLZI010000044.1:0-12329 GCA_052168195.1 Phycisphaerales bacterium | reverse complement strand
CCCGCCCGCGGGCGCGCCGCCGCGGGCGTAGCCGCCCCCGCCGCCTCCGGATGAGCCGCGGGAGTAGTTCCCGCCCCCTCCGCCGCCGCCGCCGTCCCCGTCGCCGCGGGAGTCGACGAACTGGAAATTCTCGACGATGACCTTGAGTTTGGAGCGGTTGCCGCCGTCCTTGTCCTGCCACTGGTCGAGGCGCAGGCGGCCCTCGATGAAGACCGGGCGCCCCTTCGCGAGGTACTGGGCCATGATCTCGGCCGTGCGGCCCCACGCCTCGCAGTCGACGAAGGTGGTCTCCTCGCGCTGCTGGCCGTCCTGCGTGCGGAAGCGGCGGTTCACCGCGAGGCCGATGTTGGCCACGCTGCCGCCCGAGGGCAGTTGGCGGACCTCCACGTCGCGGGTGAGGTTGCCCATGAGGAAGACTTTGTTGAAGTTCCCGGCCATGCGCGGCTCCGGCGAGAGAATGGGTGGCGTGCGCGGTCACGGCCCCGGCGCGCCGGCCGGGGCGTCCGCACGATGGTACTCGGAAGAGGGGCGGCCCGAGCGGGCGACTCAGTCGTCGTCGTCGGAGTCCTCGTCGTCGCCGACGGCCGCGCCCACGGGCTCGTCGTCGTCGCTGCCGCCGCCGTCGGGGTTGGTCGCGCGAAGGCGGGCCTCGTCCTCGAGGGCCTGGCGCTCGTCGTTGGCCTGGATCTCCTCGAGGGTGAGGTGATCGGCGCGGACGAACATCGCGCGGAGGATCTGCTCGGAGAGGTTGCAGGAGTTCTCCATCGTGATCAGCGCGCTGGTGGGCGCCTCGAAGTACACGAGGATGTACACGCCGCGCTTCTGCTTGTCGATCTCGTAGGCGAGGCGGCGCTCGTCCCACTTCTTCATCGCGAGGATCTTGCCGCCGGGGCCTTCGATCGTGTCGCGGATGTGCTGGACGGCTTCGCCGAACTGGGCGGCGACCTGCTGGCTGATGAGGAACATGCCCTCGTAGTTACGCTTCACTTCCATCGGACTTCTCTTTCTTTCTCGCGCCGAACCGCGCGACGGTTGATGCTTGCTTCGTGTATCCGTGACGCGCTCATTCGCGCGGTTGCTTGCCTTCGTCCTTGGCCTTCTCGCCGGCCTTGCCGTTGAACCGGTTCATCGCGGCGACCGCCCCTTCCTTCGCCCACACGCACGCGGCGTCGGCCGCGAGGTTCAGCGCCGAAGAGACGCCGGCCATCTCTTCGTCCGTGAATTTGCCGAGCACCCAGTCGCGCTGCGCGAAGTGCTCGGGAGGGGCGCCCACGCCGATGCGGCACCGCGCGTACGCGTTCGTGCCCAGGCGGCGCTCGATGTCGGACAGCCCGTTGTGCCCGCCCGCCGAGCCCGACGCGCGGATGCGCACCGTGCCCGCCGGGATCGCGACGTCGTCCGTGAAGACGAAGACGTCCCGGGTCGGGTCGACCTTGTAGAAACGGACGGCCTCGGCGACGGCCTGCCCGGACAGGTTCATGTAGGTGACGGGCTTCATGAGCAGGGCCTTGTCGTCGAGCCCGGGGATCACCGCGTCCCACGTCAGAGACTGGAACCGCGCCTTGCCCGGCGCGCCCGGTCCGCCAGCGGCGCACCGGTCGATCAGCCGATCGAGCGCGAGCCAGCCCGCGTTGTGCCGCGTCTGCTCGTACTCGCGGCCGGGATTTCCCAGGCCGACGACGATCTTCACTCCTTGTCCGCCTCCTCGTCCTTCTTCTCGCCGATGCGCTCGGGCATCGAGCCCTCGCCCTCGGCGGCGCCGGCCTCGGCGGTCTCTTCCTCTTCGCGGGTCTCGTGGATCGTCGCGAGCACGGTGTCCTCGTCGCTCAGCAGTTCCACGCCCTCGGGGAGTTGCAGGTCGCTCGCGTGCAGCGACTCGCCGACATCAAGGTCCGCGACGTTCAGGCGGAGTTCGTCGGGCAGCGTCGCGACCGTGCAGCGGATCTCGACTTCGGTGTGCGGGTGCAGCAGCACGGTGTTGGGCTTGTTCAGGCCCTTGGCGTCGCCGACGAGTTTCACGTGCACCGACACCTCGACCTGCTCGTTGAGGTCGACCAGCGCGAGGTCGGCGTGGATGATGTTCGTGCCCAGGTAATCGAACTGGAGATCGCGGAGCAGCACGGTCTGCTCGCCCGACTCGCCTTCGATGTTGATGCCGAAGACCTTCTCGCCCTTCTCGAGGTGCTTGATGGTCTCCTTGGCGTCGACGTACAGCGCGACGGGCTCGTGCCCGTGGCCGTAGACGACGACGGGCAGGCCGCCGGCGGCGCGGATGCGCTGCGCGTACTTGGAACCGACTTTCTCGCGACGCTTGGCGTCGAGCGTGTACGACTTCTGCATGACGAAAACCCTCTCAGGTGGTGTGCCGGCTGCTGGATCGGTCAACGCTTCGTGCCGCCGCTGGACTTGAACAGGGCGCTGACGGACATGTTGTGGTGGATGCGGTGGATCGCCTGGCCGAGCAGGTTGTCCACGCTCAGTTCGACGAGTTTGTCCTTGATGGGGTCGAGGCGCCCGCCGCAGGGGATCGTGTCGGTCACGATCACGCGGTCGATCGGCGCGTCGGCGAGGCGCTGCGACGCGAGGCCCGCGAACACCGGGTGCGTCGCGCCGACCCATACCTTCTTCGCGCCGCGCTCGCGAACGAGTTTGGCCGCTTCGCAGACCGTGCCGCCCGTCGCGACCATGTCGTCCATCATCAGCACGGTGCGCCCCTCGACCGAACCGATGAGGTTCTTGACGACCACCTCGGACCCGCTCATGCGGCGCTTGTCGATGATCGCGAGGTCGGCGCCGAGCAGGTTCGCGTAGGTGTTCGCAACCTTCACGTTGCCCACGTCCGGGCTGACGAGCACGAGTTCTTCCAGTTCGTCGCGCACGCTCTCGAAGTACTCGATGAACACCGGGGAGCCCGAGAGGTGATCGACCGGCAGGTCGAAGAACCCCTGGATCTGGGCCGCGTGCAGTTCGATCGCGAGCACGCGATCGGCGCCCGCCTTGGTGATGAGGTTCGCGACGAGTTTCGCCGTGATCGGCGTGCGCCCCTCGTCCTTGCGGTCCTGCCGCGCGTACCCGAAGTACGGGATGACCGCGGTGATCCGAGCCGCGCTCGCGCGCCGCAGCGAATCCATGAAGATCAGCAGTTCGACGAGGTTCTCGTTCACCGGCGCGCACGTGGAGAGCACCACGAAGCAGTCGCGCCCGCGCACGTCCTCGTCCAGGCGCACCAGCAACTCCCCGTCGGGGAACGACTCGGTCCGCGCGTGCCCCAATGGCAGATCGAGCGACCCGCAGATCCGCTCGGCCAGCGGGCGGCTGTTGCGCCCGGCGAAGATCTTCAGACTGTTCGCGTCGCTTCGGCTCACGCGCGTGCGCCCTCCGCCTTGCCGAGCCGCGCCCGGAGGATCGAGTCGACCTCCGCCAATTGCTCGGGCGTGTTGATGCTCAGCACGTCCTCGGGGGGCATCGCGTCGACCACCTCGACGACGGCGCCCTCGTCGCGGAGCATCCCGGGGATGTCCGTCAGGTAGTACTCGCCCTTGGCGTTCGCGTTCGACAGCCGGGGCAGGCGCTCGACCAGTTTGGGCGCGTCGAAGCAGTAGATGCTCGGGTTGATCTCCCGGACCCGCCGCTGCGCGTCGGTCGCGTCCTTGTCCTCGACGATGGCCGCGAACCGGCCTGCGCCGTCGCGGATGATCCGCCCGTAGCCCGCCGGGTCGTCCACGACGCTCGTCGCGATCGTCGCCGCCGCCTTGCTCGCGCGGTGCTTGTCGATGACCTTCTTCAGCGTCTCGGCCCGGACCAGCGGCCCGTCGCCCGCGAGCACCACCGCCTCGCCATCAACCTTCGACAGCAGGTCCGCCGCGCACATCACCGCGTGGCCCGTGCCCAGTTGCTCGGTCTGGACGGCGAAGTCGACGTCGTCGTCGCCCGCGAAGACCTCGCGGACCACCTCCTGCTGGTGGCCGACCACGAGGATCGTCCGCGTGAAGCCCGCGTCGCGGCAGGCGTCCACCACCCACGCGACCATCGGCCGCCCCGCGACCTTGTGGACGACCTTGGGCAGGTCGGACTTCATCCGCGTGCCCCTGCCCGCGGCGAGGACGACCGCGACCGGCCCGCGGATGCGGGCGGCGTCGGCGTGAACCGGCTGGCTGCTCTGGTGTGCCATATCGATGGACCGCACGCGCAACCCCAATGAATCAAAGGGGTTGAAACTGGCCCGCTAGGATTCGAACCTAGACTCGCGAGACCAAAACCCGATGTGCTACCGTTACACCACGGGCCAATGAACGCGCGTGCGGGGATGGCTCCTCGAACCGAGATGAGCCGGTGCGCGACCCAGGGCAACGAGCGCTGGAGCGTCCGACGCGAACCACTCAACCTGCCCAGGCAAGCGGACTTGCCTGAGCGTCAGTCGCGCGGCGTGCGTCGGACGAGCCATCCTGTGCTCGCCCATGCGGGGCCGCGGCGTGCCTTGCCCGAAGCCGGACCACCCGCGTCGCCGCGTTGGATGACCCGTGCCCGCGCCTTTGTCCGTCGCGGGCGGCTTCCTTCGTGGGAAGGCCGGAGAGTGTAGGGCCCCCGGAGGGCGGGTCAACGGGTCCACAATCCAGACTGCGGCCGATCCCACTCCCGTACCAGTGTCCTGAGCTACCAAACGCGGCCGACTGCGCTAGCGACACAGACGAGGCATCCGTCAAGGCACAATCTGGACGGCCAAATTCTCGAGCCGCTCCATGACAATCGCAAGCCAATGACGCTGCATCGAAACCAAGACTGGCTCACGACGAAGAAACTCACCAACACGAACATTGTTAATGGGAAACCCCTGCAAATTCCGCATAGCCACACCAGCTTTAATGCGCACATCGTCAGTGCCATGAGCCACAGCATGCCGAAGTGACATAACGTCATCCAAGAAAACCCGAGCAGAATCAAGTACAACTTCGTGCGGCCCCGCCAGAAAGTGTCTCTTGGATCTATCGATTACAGCCTGAGGACGCCACCAAGTGGCATATCTGTTGCCATTCAAGACTATCGCCATCGCGCTCGAGACACTTGCAGCCCGCGGCACCAATAGCTGGGGCGTTGAACTCCCATTCCGATAACCGCACAGCAGCCTCAGATAAGAAGATTACAGAAATGCCTCCCACGAGGCAACGAGCCTTACGAAACACGCTTCATAAGTATGAGACACTGGGCGACGCGCATTAGCTCGCCTCCGATCCATTCCATAGAATCGTGACTCCACCGCCCCGAGAATCGTCAGGAGCGACGCGTTCTCCTCTGCAAACTGCACTGCAAGACCAGGCATCGACCGTGGCATTAACGGGCCCGCGCAATGGCCTCACGAATGACTTGGAACCGAATATTTCGAGGCCGGATATTGTCTGTCTGCCGCTTGCATGCCTCAAGAAATTCCTTGTGATCCCCCAACTTAGGCGACAAGGTCGCATCGTCATCCATGAGCACATCGTCAATCTCGTACATGGCGCTCGACACAGACGACGCAAACTCCTTGCCAAAACGGACCTTGGACGAAGACGCAGGCCCATCCGGAGTGCCAAACGCTAGCGAAGCCACCGCGCAATATAGAGAATAAAACATAACCGACCTGCGAAAAACCGTGTCACTTATCGTGTCGGTCAAGTGCTCAGCAAAGAACCCGAGAGTACGAGCAACTGCGGCTTCGAAGGTTTTTTGACCAGGAAACTCTGCGTCATAGTCTTTGTAAAAATCGTTAATTGATTTTTTCTTATCCTGCATGCCGTCCATGTGGATGATAAGCAGCTCGCTAACCAACTCAACTTCCGCCATGCGGGCAATCTTTTGAGTAGTAAAGAGCTTGCTGGCGCTCCAGAACTCAAAAAATTGCCTCGCGACCCGCGTGGCTGATGATCGGAAATGACCAAAGTACTTGCCATTCCGCAGCTCTTGATTATTTAGCTTGGTTGAGTAGGTGTTCAGCCTTGCGAAGATATCCAAGACGACTTCGTCGCTCACCCCCCGCCACACCTCGCACGAAAATGTGTAGCTTGCGAGCCGCTCCTGCGCCTCAAGCGGAAGCTTGCTAAAGAACTTGCCGGCTATGGGCGAGTCAATGGATTTTGAGATCGCGAATTTGTCGTCAGTGAAATCTAAACACGCACGAACCCGCTGCTGCCCATCAACAACTTCTCGCTTAGGTCCCTTAAATGACGGGTCTTGGGTCAGTCGTAGATAAATTGGTGGAATTGGCATTCCACGCAGAACCGTGTCGATAAGAAAACTCTTTGCTTGGAGCGACCATACCGCACGCCGCTGAAACTTCGGCGAGAGAACCAGCTTATCTGTTTGGCGCCACTCACGAAAATCGCCAATGGTATACGAAGCTCGTTCCGGCTTAGTCGCAAGTACTAGGTCAGGAGTTGGCATGCTGACGAGTGTACCGTTAGATAACGTGCCCGCAACTCGGAGCGACGTCCTTACACTTGATCCGATCTGTACAGCCGAACTGCTCTCAACTACACGCGCCCCGCTCTAGCCAACGTTTTGATCGTTGTCCGAGTCCCCCTCGTCCGCTTCCTTCACCGCCGCCTCGGCGACGATGTCGTAGCACGTCGCGAGCAGCCCCACGAGCGGGAACTTGCCCTTCGTGAACGGGCTCGGGCCCAGGCGCCGCAGCAGCGGGTGCTTCACCTCGGCGGGGCGGGGGGTCGTGTCGATCTCGTCCAGCCCCTCGGGGTCGTTCCAGAACGCGCTCAGATCAGCGTCGAGCGGCGGGGCATTCGCGGGCACTCCGGGGGGCGTGCGCGGCGCGTAGGCCGGCGCGAACCCGCGCGCGGAACGCGTGGCCGCCCTGCGCTGGCGGATGCGCTCCAGCAGTTCCTCGGCGCCCAGCCCGCGCAGCCCGAACACCTGGAACGGGTCGTTGCTCAGCCGCTCGGCGGCGACCATCGCGGCGACGCACGCATGAATGCACCACCCGTTGTTGTTCGGGGTCGGGTCTTTGCACGCGCAGCGGGCGTGCAGGTCGCCCGCTTCGAGCGGGACGAGCCGCAGGCCCATCGGCGCGAAGACCTCTTCGACCTCGGGGGGCATCTCGTTGGCCAGCAGGCGGGCGGAGTGCGTCGCGGAATCGTTGAGCGCCGAGACGATGCGCTCCCACTGATCGGTGGTGAACCGCGAGACCGCGAGCGTCACCCGGTGGGAGCGCGGCTCGAGCCCCTGCACGCTGGCGGCGATCTCGCCGGGCTCGAACGTCAGAGTGCGCGTCTGGCCGCGGCGGCCCCACTCGAACGCCTTGGCGAGCGTCTCGTCGTCGGCCTGCGCGTACGCGATGTCGAGCAGGCGCTTCGCGGCCCAGTGCTCGACCCTGGGCGCTTCCTTGCCCGCGAGTTTGATCCCGCCGCGGACGACGCGCGGCGTGGTGGGCAGCGGGCGCGGCGCGGGCGAGCCGGGGGTGAACGGGCGCGGGTTGGGTGATCCGGGTTGTCCGGTGTGCTGGCTCATGCGGTCGCGGGCGAATCAGTACGCGTCGTCTTCGAGGACGGCGTCGGGGCGGAGGGTGAGGATCTCGCGGAGTTGGTCGGTGCTCATCTCGGTGAGCCACTGCTCGCCCGAGCCGATGATCTGCTCGGCGAGTTCGGTCTTCGCCTCGATCATCTCGTCGATCTTCTCTTCGAGCGTGCCCGACACGATGAACTTGTGCACCTGCACCGTGCGCGTCTGCCCGATGCGGTGCGCACGGTCGGTGGCCTGGTTCTCGACGGCGGGGTTCCACCAGCGGTCGAAATGGAAGACGTGGCTCGCGGCGGTGAGGTTGAGACCCACGCCGCCCGCCTTGAGCGAGAGGACGAAGATCGGCGCCGTGCCGTCGGCCTTCTGGAATCGGTCGACCATCTCCTGGCGGGTGTGCTGGGGCGTGCCGCCGTGGAGGAAGAGGACTTCGCGGTCGAGTTCGTGGCGGAGCATCGCGGTGAGCATCTTGCCCATGCGCCGGAACTGGGTGAAGACGAGGGCCTGATCGCCCTCGGCGAGCACCTCGTCGAGGAGTTCGAGCAGGCGCACGCACTTGCCCGAGCGCGAGGGCTGCACGAGCCCCACGGGAAGCGAGTCGTCGGCGTTCTCGTCTTCCTCGCCTTCCTTGATCGCCTGCGCCGGGTGGTTGCAGATCTGCTTGAGTTTGATGAGCGTCGAGAGCACGATGCCGCGGCGCTGCATGCCCTCGGCCT
Organism: Phycisphaerales bacterium; assembly: GCA_052168195.1. GTDB lineage: Bacteria > Planctomycetota > Phycisphaerae > Phycisphaerales > UBA1924 > JAHBXC01. The sequence goes on along the minus strand of JBQLZI010000044.1, from coordinate 4,113 downwards.
TGTCGACCTCGCCCAGCATGCGGTTGACGGCCTGCTCGTACATGGCCGCCTGCTCGCTGGTGAGTTGGCAGAGTTCCTTGCTCTCGAGTTTCGCGGGCAGGTCGCTGACGACGTTGGGGTCGGTCTTGAGACGCCGGAGGATGAACGGCTGGACGAGCCCGCGCAACTGGCGGCGGCGGTTCTTGCTGTGCCGCCGCTCGATGGGGATCGCGAAATTGCGCCGGAACTCGTGCTGCGACCCGAGGTACCCCGGGTTGCAGAAGTCCATGACCGACCACAGTTCGGTAAGCCGGTTCTCGACAGGCGTGCCGGTGAGGGCGATCCGCCGCTCGGCCTTGAGCCCGCGGACCGACTGGCTCTGCTTGGCGACGGGGTTCTTGATGTTCTGCGCCTCGTCGAGCGCGACGCGGCCCCACTCGACCAGTTCGAGCGTTTCCTTGTCGCGGTGCGCCAGCGCGTACGTCGTGATGATGAGGTCGAAGTCCTTCGCCTCGTTCGCGAAGGTCTGGCCGACGCTGCGCTCCACCCCGTGGTGCGCACGGACGCGGAGGGTGGGCGCGAAGCGGTTGGCCTCGCGCATCCAGTTGCGCACGACCGACGTCGGCGCGATGAGCAGCGTGGGCTTGATCTCGCGCGGGTCGCGGCCGGCGCGCTTCCATTCCTCGCGCTCCAGCGCGAGCAGCGCGAGCAACTGGATCGTCTTGCCCAGGCCCATGTCGTCGGCCAGGCAGCCGCCCAGCCCGAAGCGGTCGAGGAACGCGAGCCACGACAGCCCGCGCTTCTGGTACGGGCGCAGGTCGCCGATGAACCCCTCGGGCTGCTCGACGATGGGGAGCGTCTGTTCCTCGGCGTCGTCGCCGAAGATCGCGTTCATCCAGCCGGTGGCGCGCATGCCCAAGATCGGCGCGCCCTTGCGGGCTTCCTCGTCGGCGCCGTAGGCGATGCGCAGCGCCTCTCCCGCGGTCATCGTCCCGCCCGGGTTCTCGCGGATGAACCGCATCGCGGCGTCGACGTCTTCCGGGCGGACCTCGACCCACTGCCCGTTCACGCGCACGAGCGGCGAGCGCTCGTGCGCGAGCGACTCGAACTCCTTGAGTGTCAGCGTCGCGTCGCCCACGGCGATCTGCCACGAGTAATTCACCAGCGCGCGCAGACCCACGCGTGAGCCGGCCGCGCTCGTCTCGCTGCGGCCCGACATGTCCTGCATGTCGAGCGGGTCGCTCTCGATGACGAGCCGCGCGCCCAGGCGCCCGCTGGGCGCTTCCCACCACTCGGGCGACACCACGCCGAAGCCCTGCTCGACGAGCAAGGGGCGCACCTCGCGGAGGAACTCGTAGGCCTCGACGGTCTTGAGCGTCACGCCGCGCGGCTCGGGATCGTTGAGCGCCTTCTCGAGTTTGCGGTAGATCCGCGCCGCGCGGGCGAGTTCCGCGAGCAGCAGTTCCTGGGGCGACTCGGCGCGCTTGCCGCGCACGATCGCGATCTCGCCGCCGGAGGAACTCCATATCTCCTCGCCGTCGATGACAAGCCGGTCGTCGCTGGCGTTCTGGAGCGCGAAGTTGAGTTCCCAGCGCACGTCGTCGCCCGGCGCGCGCAGGTCGGCGATGCGCTCGGCGCCGCTTGGCTCGCTGAGTTCCAGCAGCAGGCGCCACTCGCTCGCCTCGCCGCGGTCATCTAGCCCGCCCAGCCAGCGGCGGACGCTGCGCAGCAGTTCGGTCTTGCGCTCGGGGTCGCCCGGCGACTGCTTGTCTTCGACGAGCAACAGCCCCTTGAGCCACGCGACGTGCGGGTCTTCGCGGGGCTCGCGGTCCTCGATCGCGTCCTCGAGCGTCTCGTCCTCGAACGCCTCGCGGGTGCGCGCGTCGACGATCGCCCAGAGGAAGTCTTCCAGGATCGCCCACGGCTCGTGGGCCAGATCGTCCTCGACGGCGCGCGCGCTCGCGGGCATCGCCTTGACCAGTTCCGCCGTCTCGCTCGCGATCGGCTCGTCGACCAGCCACGGCTGCCAACTCCCGCGCAAGCCGCCGTCGCTCTCCTGCACGAGCGTCGGCACGTAGCGCTGCTCGGCCAGCACGCAGCGCCCGAACCGCGCGGCCGCGGCGAACCAGCGCACGCCCGGACCGAGCGCCACGCGCACCGTTGCGTCCTCGCCGCCGCTCGTCCGCTGGGCCTCGTCGAGTTGCTCGAGCGCGCCCAGCGCATCCTCGGCGTCGATCGGTTGCACGCCGATCGCGGGAACGCGCCACTTCGCCAGACCAGCCGCACGCTCCGCGAGCGTCTCCGCGTCGACGGTCTTGCCCGCGGCGTGCGCGGCCTTCGGGCTGGGCACGGGCGCCTCGCTCACCGTCGGCAGGTACAGGCCCACCTCGCCGGGCTCCAGCGAATCCGACACCCCCGCGAGACGCAGGGCCTCGCGCAGCGTCGCTTCGTTCGCGGCCCAAGGGTGGGCTCCGGGGGCTGCTGCGGGGGCCCCGGGGGCGCCGGGGGCGCCGTTGGTGTTGGAAGGATTGGCGCCGCCGCCTCCGGGGACGGGTGCGTCGTCGACCGTCTCGCCCCAGATCCAGAGCCGACCGGCCGACCAGTTCGCGTGCAGCACGATCAGCATGGAAATACGCGAGACTCCATCCGTGGTGGCACGCTCTGTGCGCGCAACAAATCCTGTCGGGTCCACAAATGGGGGCGGTGGGATTCGAACCCACGACCAACGGATTAAAAGTCCGCTGCTCTACCGCTGAGCTACGCCCCCCGCGTCGCGCGAGAGGGCGCGCGGGGCAGATCAACACACAACCCCGACCGAAATCGGGCCGAAAGTCTAGAAGGGCGCCCCGCGTGTGTCGCCTTCCAGATCGCCTTCACCGTCTTTACCCCCGCTCACGCATCACCTGCCGCGTTCCCGCCGTATCGTTTTGGTCCATGCCCTCGGCCAACACCGCCACCCTGGCTGACTCCGTCATCCGGCAGATCGTCGGGGCCTATCGCCGTGGCTACTTCCCCATGGCCGACTTCCGCTCGGGACAACTCCACTGGTGCTCGCCCGAGTTGCGCGGCGTCATCCCGCTCTCGCCCTCCGACAATCTCCCCGGGCCCGGCTTCACCATCCCGCGCAATCTCCGGCAGAAGGTCCGCGCCGGGAAGTTCGTCGTCACCGCCGACGCCGCGTTCACCCAGACCATCGTCCGCTGCGCAGACCCCGAGCGCCCCGGCGCCTGGATCGACGAAACGATCGTCGGCGCGTACCGCCTCCTCCACGACGCCGGCCACGCCCACTCCGTCGAGGTCTGGACCGTCCGCGAGCCCACCAACGAACTCATCCTCGTCGGGGGGCTCTACGGCCTGGGCATCGGCGCCGCGTTCTTCGGCGAGTCGATGTTCTCCCTCCCCGAACTCGGCGGGACCGACGCCTCCAAGGTCGCGCTCGTCCACCTCGTCGCCCACCTGCGCAAGCGCGGCTACCGCCTGCTCGACACCCAGATGTGGTCCCCCCACCTCGCCCAGTTCGGCTGCGTCGAACTCCCCCGAGCCGACTTCCTCAAGCGGCTCAACGACGCCGTGAACATCCGCGGCGTCACATGGGGACAGTTCAACGCCTCCACGCGCGACGCCGAACCCCACGACCGCCGCGCCCTGCCCGAAGCGAACTGACCCCGGCTCACACGCGGCGGATGCGCTGCGGGCCCGCGCCCTGCACACGCTCGATCAGCCCCCGGGCCTCGAGATCGAGTTTCACGACCGTCGTGTACCACATGATCGAGCCGCCGCCCGGGATCTCCCCGCCGGGCAATCGCTCGACGACAAGATCGGGCAACTCCTTGAACGAGACCCCGCGCGCCGACTTCGGCGTCGCGGCGAGCATCGCCGTGCGCACGGCCCGGTACTTCGTCGCGTCCACTCCGGTGCCCGACTTCGTCGGATCGGGGTTCTCGGCGTAGATCCGCCCGTGCTCGTCGGGCGCCGGATCGCGTTCCAGAGGTGCGGCTTTCATGCGCACACCCTACCGCGCCACGCTCCGGGCGCAAAAAGAAAGTCGCCGACACTCGAAGCGCCGGCGACGTCGTGAAATCTCTTTGGATGGGCTGGTTCAGCCCGACGGCGAACGCTGGGTTTACCAGTCGT
>JBQLZI010000043.1:0-12413 GCA_052168195.1 Phycisphaerales bacterium | reverse complement strand
CGCGCCTCGAAGGACAAGCGCAGCGGATGACCGCGCTGCGATTCGAGATCGAGCATCGCTGCGCGTCGTCCGCCGCGCGCACCGGACGCGTCACCACGCCCCACGGGTCGTTCGAGACGCCCGCGTTCATGCCCGTGGGCACCAAGGGCACCGTGAAGGGGCTGCTCCCGAACCTCGTGGCCCAGACGGGCGCCGAGATCATCCTCGGCAACACCTACCACCTGCTGCTGCGCCCGGGATCGGAACTCGTCGAACGCCGCGGGGGGCTGCACAGGTTCACCGGGTGGCCCAGACCGATGCTTACCGACTCGGGCGGGTACCAGGCCTACTCGATGGCCGACATCCTCCGACTCGACGACGACGCCGTCACGTTCAAGTCGATCGTCGACGGGTCGAGCATCGCGCTGTCGCCCGAGCGGGCCATGCAGGTGCAGAACCAACTCGGCGCCGACATCATCATGGCCCTCGACGACTGCCCGCCCAGCGTCGACCCGGTCACGTTCAACCTCACCCGCCTCCGCCTGGCCGCCCAGCACAAGGCGGGCTCGAAGCGATCGCGCCAGAGCCACGACGAACGCCTCCGTGAGGCCAACGAGCGGACGATCCGCTGGCTCGAGCGCTGCATCGCCGCGCACGGCCGCAAGGACGACCAGTCGCTCTTCGGCATCGTGCAGGGCGGGACCGACCTCGAGCGCCGCACGTGGTCCGCCGAGCGGGTCTGCCAGTTCGACCTGCCCGGCTTCGCGATCGGCGGCGTGGCGGTGGGGGAGGGCTTCGACCAGATTGTCGAGGTCGTCAATCACACCGCCCGGCTGCTCCCGGAAGGCAAACCCCGGTACCTCATGGGGGTGGGGTACGAGCGCGACCTCGTCGCCGCCGTGCGCGCCGGCGTGGACATGTTCGACTGCGTGCTCCCCACCCGCAACGGGCGGAACGCCAACGCCTTCACCCCGACCGGCCAGATGCGCCTCCGAAACGCCCGGTTCGCGGAGGACGACGGCCCGATCGACCTCTCCTGCGACTGCGTCGCCTGCCGGCCCGATCTCCACGGCTGGGAGACGGTCGAGGGGCGGCCCTTCAGCCGGGCGTACATCCGGCACCTCTTCCTCGCCGACGAGATGCTCGGCCCCATCCTCGTCAGTCTCCACAACCTGCGCCACTTCCAGCGGCTCATGTTGGACATCCGCCGGGCTGTCCGCGAAGATAACTGGTCCGGTCTGGCCCGCCGATGGCCCGTCAGCCAGCCCTCCCGGGCCCCTGTTCCCGCCCCGGACGACGATTCTCCCGACTGAGCGTTCGCCCGCTCAGGCGATTCGGCCCCGGACTGCCCCCACACGGACGGCGCGGGCGACGCCGATTCCGCTCTCCTTTCAACAAGGCGCCCTGAACGACATGACCCCCGCCTTCCCGACGCTCACCCTCGACATGCTCGCCTCCGCCGCCCTCGCGCAGACCGCCGAGGCCGCCCCTCCCGTCGCGGGTCGCCCCGCGGGCGAGGGCCAGTCGCTCGTCGACCCCAACAACGCCGCCGGAACCGGTCAGCCCGGACAGCAGGCCCCGCCAAGCCTCTTCGGCGGCGGCGGGATGTTCCTCATCCTCTTCGCGTTCCTGGGCATCATGATCATCACCCAGATCTTCGCCGCGCGCAAGCAGAAGAAGCAGCGCGAGCAGATGCTCGGGTCGATCGCCCGCCACGACCGCGTCCAGACCGTCGGCGGCATCATCGGCACCGTCGCCGAGGTCCGCGACGACGAGATCGTGCTCAAGGTCGACGAGGCCACGAACACCAAGATCCGCGTCGCGCGCTCCGCCGTCTCCGCGGTCACCAAGAAGGGCTCGGGCGCGGGCGACGGCGTGTCGAGCAACGCCCCCGGCGCGCCCGTCATCGAGACCTCGAAGAACGAGCACGCCGCCGTCTGACCGCGGCCACCCAACCGACCTGATCCGACACGACCTCGCCCGCCGCGCGTCCGCGGCGATTTGATCCCCGAAAGAGCCGTTCATGCGCAAGGCATTGCAACTCGGCGCCGTCCTTCTGGCGCTGGTGCTCATCTCGATCTGGTCCATCATTCCGCCCTCCGAGAAACTCCGCCGGGGCAAGGACCTCGCGGGCGGCGTCTCGCTGGTCTACCCGGTCGAGATCGAAGGCGACGAGAACCCCTCCGAAGTGCTCTCGCGCACGATCGAGGTGCTCAAGCAGCGCGTCGATCCCAACGGCCAGTTCGACATCACCATGATCGCGCAGGGGGACAACCGCATCGAGGTCTCGATGCCCCTCGCGACCGAGAACGTCCTCGCGCTCCGGCGCCAACTCGATGAGAAACTCGAAGGCCTCGCGCAGGTCAGCATCGGGGGCGACGAACTCGAGCGCGCCGTCCGCGCCCCGAGAGACGAACGCGGCGAGATCCTCGAAGAACTCGCCGCCGGCTCCGAGCAGCGCCTGGAGATCCTCACGCAGGCCGCGAACGCGTACGACGAGGCCCGTTCCGCCCGCAACGCGTTCGAAGAAGCCCGCGACTCCGGCGCAGGCGAAGAGATCCTCGACAACCTCGTCGAGCAGGCCGCCGCAGCCGAACTCGCGTACGAGCGGCTCCGCGAGGAGGCGCTGAAGTCGGCCGTGTCCGCCGATGAGGTCCGCCGCGCGCTCGAACTGCCCAGCCAGGACCGCATCATCACCGATCGCGAGAGCGGCGAGACGGTCACGATCCCCTCGCCGCGGCAGCGCGCCCTCGAGCGCCTGCGCGAGCAGCACCCCGAACTCGCGCCCGAACTCGAAGAGATCATCACGCTCTACGGGGAGTACGAGTCGCAGCGCCGCGGCTACGACGACCCCGCCGACCTCATGCGCGTCCTGCAGGGCGCCGGCGTGCTGGCGTTCCGCATCACCGCGGAGCCCGGTGAACTGAGCAACGAGGCGGACCTGCGCCAGCAACTCGCCGAGCGCGGCCCGCGGAACGTCCAGTCGACCGACGCACGCTGGTACCAGATCGACGACCTCGAATCGTGGTACGACGACGCGCAGGCCCTCCGCTCCCTGCAGGCCGACCCGATCTCGTACTTCGCCGCCCGCTACAACCTCGTGGTCGAGGAACGCGACGGCCTCTACTACGCCCTGCTGTACGACCAGCCCGGCCTCCGCCTGACCCAGGCCGAGGGCGTGTGGCGCATCGACAGCGCGTTCCAGACGGTCGACCAACTCGGCCGTCCCGCGATCGGGTTCACCATGAACCCCTCGGGCGCCGTGCTGCTGGGCAACCTCACCGGCGAGAACGTCGGACGCCAGATGGCCGTCCTCCTCGACGACCGGATCTACACCGCGCCGACGCTCAACAGCCGCATCGAGTCCAACGGCATCATCCAGGGCCGCTTCACCGACCGCGAGATCCAGTACGTCATCCGCACGCTGGCCGCCGGCTCGCTCTCCGCGAAACTCGGCGAGGAACCGATCAGCACCAGCGTCATCGGCCCGCAACTCGGCGCCGACAACCTGCACAAGGGCCTCGTCGCGGGCGTGTACGCCCTCATCGTCGTCAGCGGGTTCATGATCGTCTACTACCTCACGTCCGGCGGCATCGCGGTCGTCGCGCTGGCGTGCAACGCCGTGCTGCTGCTCGGCGCGATGTCCCTCTCCCGCGCCGCGTTCACGATGCCCGGCATCGCGGGCGTGATCCTCACGTTCGGTATGGCCGTCGACGCCAACGTCATCATCTTCGAGCGCATCCGCGAGGAGGTCATGGCCGGGCAGAAGGTCAAGGCCGCCGTCCGCATCGGCTACAGCAAGGCGCTCAGCGCCATCATCGACGGCAACATCACGAACCTCATCGTCTGCCTGGTGCTCGGTTCGGTCGGAACGCCCGAGATCCGCGGCTTCGCGATCACGCTGGGCATCGGCGTCGTCACCACCCTCATCTCCGCGCTGCTCATCACCCGTGTGCTCTACACCACGCTGCTCGAATCGGGCACGATGAAGCGCGTCCGCATGCTGCCCACCGTCGTCCCGGCCCTCCACCGCGCCCTCGAGCCCAGCATCGACTGGCTCGGCAAGCGCTACCTCTTCTACGCGGTCTCCGCCGGCCTCATCGGTCTGTCGTTCTTCGTCATCGGCGTGCAGGGCGCCAAGATGTTCGACAACGAGTTCCGCGGCGGCACCGCCGTCACCATCGAACTCGCCGACGGCCGCACCCTCACGCGTCAGGAGGTCGAGCAGCGGCTCCGTGAGGAGGCAGGGAAGTCGCCCGTCGGGACGCCCACCAACCAACTCATCTCCGCTCAGGTCCTCGCGCTCAACCCGCAGGCCGACAACATCACCTCCGACACCTTCAAGATCAAGACCGTTGTCACCGATCGCGACGTCGTGTCTTCGACCGTGCTTGCGGCGTTCAAGGACGTGCTCGACGCCCGGCCCCCGGTCGCCGCCGGGTCCGTCCGCGCCCGCCCGATCCTCCAGAACGCGCTGGGCAGCAACATCGACCGCCCCGCGTTCCGCAACAATGTCGGCGAATACGTCGGCGGCGCCGCGATCGTCGTCGAGAATATCGAGCCGCCGCTCGCCCTCGACGACCTCTCGTCGCGCCTCCGCGCCACGCGCACGCGCGCCGACAACTCCGACACGCTCGGACGCTCGCACCGCGTGATCATCCTCGAAGGCGACGCCGCGGCCGTGCGGTCGTTCGTGCTCCTCGCCTACGACCAGGGCGTGTCGTATTTCGACGATCAGGGCCGCTGGGAGACCGAACTCGCGGGCTCCGAGACCGCCGTTGTGCGCGAGGCGCTGGAGCGTGCGAGCAGTCTTGCCGGCATCGAGTCGTTCAGCCCCGCGATTGCACAAACCTTCGCCGCGCAGGCGATCGTCGCCATCGCGCTCTCGATCCTCGGCATCCTGATCTACGTGTGGATCCGCTTCGGCACGGTGCGCTACTCGCTCGCCGCGGTGCTCCCCGGCGTGCACGACGCGATCGTGATGATCGGCCTCGTCGCGGGCGCGGAACTGCTCTACGAGAACGCGCCCGGCGTCGCGGCGATCTTCCTCATCGAACCCTTCAAGATCGACCTCGCGATGGTCGCCGCCGTGCTCACCATCCTCGGCTATTCGCTCAACGACACCGTCGTGACCATGGACCGCATCCGCGAAAACAAGGGCCGCCTGCCCTACGCCACGCGCGAGATCGTGAACCTCTCGGTCAACCAGACCTTCAGCCGCACGCTCATCACCTCGGGCACCACGCTCATCGCGGCGCTTGCCCTCTACCTCTTCGGCGGGCAGGGCACCCGCGGCTTCGCCTACGCGATCTTCTGCGGCGTGCTGGTCGGCACGTATTCCTCGGTCGCGATCGCCACCCCGATCGTCTGGCAGAAGAAGATCCCCGAGCCCAAGACCCGCCCCGGCCGCGCCGGCGCGTCGAGCGAGGCGTCCCTCCCCGCCGCGACGTCCGCCTGATCGAGTCGCGCCGCCGGCTGGACCTTCGCGGCCTGATCGCCGATGATGCGGAGAAGGAGTCGCCGTGCCCGGACCCGACGCCATGCGATCCAAGGTGCAGTCGCGCCGCGTCCTCGCCGCCGTGGCGGTGCTGGCGGTCGTGTGGATCGGCGTCTACTGGGCCACGCCTCCGGCGCCGCAGCCGGTCGCAGCGATCACGTTCGATGATCGCGCCGCGCACGACGAGCAGCCCGTTCGGCGCGAGGCGCCGGTCGAGCAGCCCGTCGCGCCGCCAGCCCTGGCGCAGGAAGAGTCGATGACGCAGCAGGCGGCGGCGCCCGCCGCGGCCGCAGAACCGGAACGAAAGCCCGCGGTGATTCCCCCGACCTTCCGCGAGCGCGTCGTCCGCGCGGGCGACACCATGGAGACCATCGCGAAGGCCGAGTTCGGCGATTCGTCGATGTGGACGGTCGTCGCGAGCGCCAACCCGCGCGTCGACCCCATGAAGATGCGCCCCGGCATGACGCTGCGCATCCCGCTCGACCCGTCGAACATCCAGGGCAAGCTCAACCCCGAAGTGGTTGCGCAGGCTGCGGCCGAGTCGGCTGATGAGCCCACGCGCATCGAGTACGTCGTCCGCTCCGGCGACACGCTGGGCGGGATCGCACGGACGTACTACAACTCCGCGGCGAAGTGGCGCGTCATCCTCGACGCGAACCGCGACATCCTCACGCGGCCCGAGCAACTGCGTCCGGGGATGAAACTCGTGATCCCGCCCGCGCCCGCCGGCGACTGATACAGTCGGGTATGCCCGTCACGCACGAAGACTGGTCGATCCCGAGCGAATCCGGCGAGCCGCTGCGCGTCTCCTCGCACACGCCCGAATCGCCTCGCGCCCACGCTGTCTTCGCGCACGGCCTCAAGGGATTCAAGGACTACGGCTTCATCCCCGTGCTGAGCGAACTGCTCGCACGCGATGCCGGCATCGCGGTGCACCGGTTCAACCTGTCGCACTCGGGCATCGGCGATGATCCGTCGACATTCCAGCGACCGGATCTCTTCGAGCGCGACACATGGCGCACGCAGGCGCGGGACATCATGTCTCTGGCCACCGCGGTGCGCGAGAGACACAACGCCGAGCGTGTGGTGTTCATGGGCCACAGCCGCGGGGGCGCGTCGGCGCTCCTGGCCGCGGCCGACGCGTTCGAACGAGGCAGCGCCCCGCCGAGCGCGGTGGTCACCCTGTCCGCTCCGGCGTCGCTGTGCCGGATGACCGAAGCCGACCGCGCCCGCCTGCTCGGGTCCGGATCGCTCGACATGCCCTCGGCACGCACCGGGCAGACGCTCCGCGTCGGACGCGCGTGGCTGCAGGAGCAACTCGACGACCCGGCGTGGCACGACCTGCCGAGCCGCTGCGCTTCGATCGCGTGCCCCGTTCTCGTCGCGCACGGCGGCGACGATCCGACGGTTCCCCCTGAGGACGCTCGGACGCTCGCCGCACGCGCGCCCGACTCCGGCGTGCGCATCATCCCCGGCGCGGACCACGTGTGGAACACGCCCAACCCGGCGGCGCCGGACGCCGCGGAGAAACCGAGCGACCCGCTCCGCGCCCTGTCGGAAGCGATCCGGGAGTTCCTGCGCAGCGCCCTGTGATCAGGCTTCGGCGAAAGCTTCGCTTGCGCGGCGGCGGGGCACCTCGACGACCGGCGGCTCGGGCGCGTCGTCCTCGGCGTTCTCCGAGGCGTTCGCGCTGATCGCGCCGTCGGAGCCGACCTGATCGAAGCGCACCTGCACGCGTTTCGAGACGCCGCGCTCCTGCATCGTCACGCCGTACAACTGATCCGCGTGACGCATCGTCCGCTTGTTGTGGGTGATGACGATGAAGTGAGAGAGGTCGAGGAACTGGCGCAGCACGCCGTTGAAGCGTTCGACGTTCGCCTCGTCGAGGGCGGCGTCGACTTCGTCGAGCACGCAGAAGGGGGAGGGCTTGCTCTCGAAGATCGACATGAGCAGCGCGACGGCGGTCATGGTCTTCTCGCCGCCGGAGAGCTGCGAGAGGGCGCGGGGTTCCTTGCCCGGCGGCTTGGCGAGCACCTCGACGCCGCTCTCGAGCCAGTCGATCTCGCCGGTTTCCTCGTTGGGAATGAGTCGTACCTCGGCGCGCCCGCCGCCGAAGATCTTGCGGAACATCCCGTTCGGCCCGCCGAACGACGCCTGGATCGCCTCGAACGCGGTCTTGAAGCGTTCGCGGCTGACGTCGGCGAGTTCGGTGATGAGCGTGGTGAGGCGGTCGCGGGCGGCGTCCAGATCGGCGACCTGCTGCGCGAGGTCCTCGTTCTTGGACTCAAGGTCGAGTTCCTCGTCGAGGGCGCCGAGGTTGATGTTGCCGAGTTTCTTGATCTCGGACTGAAGGTCCTTGATCGCGCTCTGCTGGGCGTCCTCGTCGATGGGCTCGGACTCCTCCCGTTCCTGCGACCAGAGCGGGAGCGTCGAGGCGAGATCGAGCCCGAGGTCTTCGAGCGTGCGCTCCTCGAGGTTCTCCACTCGGACCTCGACCTCGCGCCGGGCGAGTTCGACGCTCGTCCAGTCGCGCTCGACGTGCTGCGCCGCCTCGCGGGCGGCGACGACCCGCTCGGAGCGCTCGCTTGCTTCGCGCGAGGCCTCGTCGAACCGTGTCACGGCGTCGGAGAACAGCGACGCGGCCTCGTCGACCTCGACGCGGGCGGATTCGATCGCCTGCGTGCATTCGGTCAGCGTGCGCTCGTGCTCCGCGATGCGTTCCGCGCGGTGCTCGATCGATCGCGCAAGGCGATCGGCGGCGGCGCGCGTCTCGTCGAGCGAGAGTTCGAGCGACCGCTGCTCGCGCTGCGCCGAGGCGAGTTTCTCGCGGAGCGATCCCGCGGCCACACGCGCGGTCGACAAACGCTCGGCGGCGTGCTCCGCGTCGCGCTGCAGGGATTCGACCTCGCCGCGGAGCGAGTCCAGCCCGGCGCGTTCCTCGTCGAGCAGGCCCGCGAGCCGTTCCGCCGACGCAAGGGCGTCCTCGCGGTGCTTGGTGAGCGAGGCGATGCGCTCATCGCCTTCGCGCGATTCGGCCTTCGCGGCCGCGGCCTGACGCTCCATGCGCTCGACCTCGGCGCGGAGCCGTTCGGCGGTCGAGTCGCAGGATGCCTGCAGACGGCGGGCCTCGACGCCGGTCTTGCGAGCGGAATCGCGGTCGGCGTCGATCGCCTCGCTGCGCGCGTTGAGGCCCGAGAGACGCTCGCGCAGGCCGTCGGCCACGGCGCGGTGATCGGCAAGCGAGACTTCGAGGTCGTCGAGTTCCGCGCGGGTGCGGAGCAGGCCTGCGCCGGCGTCGGTCGCCGACGCTGCGCCAAGGACAACGCGGCCGTCGGGCTCGACGACTTCGCCCGCACGCGTGACGAAACGCATCGATCGAGCCGGGCCAGCGGCGAGCATGAGCGCGGATTCGAGGTCGTGCACCACCAGTGTGTCGCCGAGCAGGGCGTCCACGGCGCCGGCCAGGCGCTCGTCGACGCGCAGCATGTCGAACGCGGGGGTCGCGCGATCCGCGGGGAGTCCGAGCGAGGCGAAGCGCGCGCGGCGCTCGGCGTGATCGGCGGATACTTCGCGGAGCGGCAGGAGCGTGAGCCGGCCCTTGATCTGACGCAGCGCGGGGGAATCGGCGACGGCGGACGGGGACTCGACCACGACCGCCTGGAGCGCGTCGCCCAGCGCGGCCTCGACCGCGGCGGCGTGCGCGGTGTCGACCGAGATGAAATCGGGGAGCGCGCCGAGCACGCGCTCGAAGCCCTCCTCGTCCGCGTCGCGACGATCGAGCGCGGCCTTCGCGGCGTCGCCCAGCCCGGCGCGGGACTCGATCAGTTCCTCGAGCGTGGCGCGGCGGCTCTCGACGCGGGCGATCTCGCGCTCCGCTTCCGCGAGCCGCTCCGCGAGCGAGCGTGAGTCGCCCGCGAGCGTGGCGGCCTGCTCGTCGAGTTCGCCGAGTTTCAGTTCCGCGGCACGGGCGCGCTCGGCGTGCGAGTTCGCGAGCCACTCGTGCTCGTCCAGACTCTTCCGCGACGCGTCGAGCGACGACTCGATTTCCTTTGCGGCGTTCGCGGCCCGCTCGCGCTGGGCCTCGAGCGTCTCGATGCGTCGGCGCTCGGCTTCCGCTTCGGCGAGGAGACTCTCGCGCTTGCGCGCGATGTCCTGAACCGCGGACTCCTTGGCTCGGACGCCCTCGTGGCGTTCGGCGAGGGCGCGCTGGGCCTCGGTCCGCGCGTCGGCTGCCTCCTGCGCGTCCGCGTCGGCTTGGGCCGCGTCCCGCTCGAGCGTTCGGAGCGTCTCCGATCGGTCGCTCAGGTCCGCCTCAATGCGCTCCACGCGCTGCGCGAGTTCGTTGCGGTCTTTTTCGTCGGCATCGCGCTGCTGGCGGGCCTCGGCGAGCGAACGCTCGGTCATCGCGCGGCGCTGCTCGGAAGACTGCATGACGTGGCGCGCGCTGGTGCGGCGGCGCTCGGCGTCTTCCCGGGTGTGCAGGGCCTCCTGGCGCCGGGCTTCGGACTGCTGCTTCGCGTCCTCGGCCTGTTCCAAGGCGCGGGCGGTCTCGGTGCGCCGGGCTTCGAGCGAGCGGATCTGGGATGTCAACCCGTGCTGACGCTCGCGGAGTTCGTGGTACTGGTGGAGCGCAAGGTCGGTTTTGAGCGTGCGGAGTTGCTCGTCGAGTTCCTTGAAGAGGCGGGCCTTGGCGGCCTGCCCCTTCACGATGCGCAGGCGACGCTCGGTGGATTCCAGTTGCTCGCGCACGCGAACGAGGTTCGTCTCGGTGCGGTCGAGTTTGCGCTCGGCCTCAAGGCGGCGGGCGCGGAACTTCGCAACGCCGGCGGCCTCTTCGAAGAACACGCGGCGGTCGACGGGGTTTGCGAGGAGCATCGCGTCGACCTTGCCCTGCTCGATGATCGAGTAGGCGTCGGCGCCCACGCCGGTGTCGAGGAAGAGGTCGCGGATGTCTTTGAGGCGGGCCTTGCGGCCGTTGATCAGGTACTCGCTGGTCCCGTCGCGATGCAGGCGACGCTCAACGTCGACGGTTTCGGAATCGATCGGCAGGGCGCGGCGGCGCGGGCCGCGCATGAGGGGGGACCGCTCGTCGGGCGCGGCGGGGTCGTGGGCCGCCTCGCCTTCCTGATCCTGCGCGTCCTCGCGGTCGCCCTTGACCGGATCGATGACGCGTTCGAGCGTGGGGTTCTCGAAGGAGAGCGTGACGCTGGCCATGCCCGCGGGCTTGCGACCGGCGGAGCCGGCGAAGATGACGTCGCCCATCGAGGAGCCGCGGAGACTCTTCGCGGAGCGTTCGCCAAGGACCCACTTGATGGCGTCGACGACGTTCGATTTGCCGCAGCCGTTGGGACCGACGATGCCCGTGATGGGGGCGTCGAAGGAGAACTCGGTGCGGTCGGCGAACGATTTGAACCCTGCGAGGGTGAGTTTCGAGAGTCGCATGCGGCCTTGGTGACCTCCGTGTCGAGCCGGCATGATCGGCACGCCCGGGGCTCCGCCCGGCGCGGTGAGGAAGCGGCAGTATCGCAGAGAAGCGTGTCCGCTTCAACCGAATCGCCGCGGCCTCATGGGGTTGTGTCGGCGATTCGGGCCGGTCGCGCTCAAAGGCGGGCGGTTATTCCCCGCCGCCGTCGGTGTTCTTCTTGACGGGTTCCTTGGGCGCGATGGGCACCACGAACGGCGAGCGGCCCGGGCCGCTCGCGGGCTCGGCGCGGGACGGGGCGTCGCCCGTGAGCGCGTCGATCGCGGCGGTCTCGGGAACCTCGGCGCCTTCGCCGGCGAGTTCGGGTCGTTCGCTGCCGATCTCGGTCTGGACGAGCGCGAGGAGTTCGGCCTGGAGTTTGTCCTGCTCGGCCACAAAGTCCGCGGGGATGGCGTCGGTCTGCTGGGTCAGCGCGTAGAGCGCGCCGACGACCTCGGAGTACGACATCGCCAGTCCCGGCGCCGGCGCTTCGGGCGTGGGCTTGTGGGCGAAGAACTCGATGAGTTTGCCGACGTTGGGGTCCGCCTCGCTCTGGACGGCGGTGGAGCCAAGGCGCCAGTCCTGGTAGCGGACGCGGAGGGGCTCGTCCTCGTCGTCGCCGACGAGCATGAGCCGGTCGTCCCACGCGTACACCAGGGTGGGCCGATCCACGGTCAGCGACTCGCCGAAGACCACGATCCGCGGCTCGCCCTGCTGGCTGATGTAGATCATGGGCTTGTTGGAGCGGATCACGTCGAGGCGGAACTCGCCGGGGTCGTCGGGACGGGTGTAGAGCGTGCGCTCGATGCCCACGGACCGTGAGACCACGAGCGAGGGATCGGCGCGGGCGGCCAACGCCTCGTAGGCGGCGATGCGGACTGCGATGTCGTCCGCGTCCACGAGTTCGCGGAGGGCTTGGTTCAGCCGCGGGTTGGGCGGCATGTTCGCGAGCAGGCGGATGGCCTGCAGGCGCTGGATCGAGTCCTGACCCTTGGCGATCTCGGTGAGGTGGGGGGTGTCGAGCGCGTCGCCGAGTTCGGCGCCGGCGCGGAGGGCCGACAGCCGCGGCTTGGGCTCGGCGTAGTCGTACAGGTCGCGCAACTGCGGGATGACGGTGGGCCCGAGAGCCTGCAGGCACCAACTGAGGTCGTCGGCCAGCGCGGGCTCTTCGCGCATCGCGCGGATGTACCGGGCCGCCCACTCGTTCGGGAACGCGCGGTCGATGCGCGTGGAGAGCAGCAGACGCACGAACTTGCCCGCGTCCTCGCGGTAGCGATCCGGGATGGTGATTGCGATGGCTTCGTCGTTGCGCCCCTTGGCGACCTCGACGCGGTCCAGCGGCCCGCGCGGGAAGGCGTCGTTGATCGCGTTCTGGATGGCCCGCGCGCGGGCGTGGGAGGGCGCGTCGAGCGTGAGGATCATCTCGAAGGGCTCGGTGAGCGTCCCGCCGTGGAGGATCCGCGCCGTGGTGCGGTT
>JBQLZI010000042.1:0-12660 GCA_052168195.1 Phycisphaerales bacterium | reverse complement strand
AGGTCATCCTGGCCGCTGCGCGTGTCGAAGAGCGCCCCGGGGGCGCTTTCGTCGGCGAAGAGCGCGAACGCGCGGTCGACGAGGTCCGACGCGGCGTCGAGGTGGGGCGTCGAGGGCCGTCCCAGCGCTTCGCATGCGTGCGCAAGGCGCGTCAGCCCGAAGGCGAGCATCGCGTAGTCTTCGAGGAACGCGGGGGTCTGCGCGCTCCCGCCGCGCCAGATGCGCAGCAGGTCGCCGTCCGCGTCGCGCATGGATGTGAGGATGAATCTCGCGGCGGATTCGGCGGCGTCGAGGTACTTCGCGTCTTTCAGCAATGCCGCGCCTTCGGCGAGGCCCGCGAGCATGAGCCCGTTCCACGACGCGATGACCTTGTCGTCGAGGTGGGGCTGCGTGCGCACGCCCCGCGCCGAGTAGAGTTTGCAGCGAACCTGGTCGAGCCGCTGGAGGAAGTCGGCGGTCGAGAGGTTGAAACGCGAGGCGAGGTGCTCGGGCCGGTCGTCGAGGGCGAGCACGTTCCGCGGCGGCAGGTCGGCGTGGTGGGGGTCCTTGAAGTTTGGTCCGCGGTCGAGCGCGAACACCTTCAGCGCGAACTGCAGGTCCTGCGTGTCGAGCACGGACGCGAACTGGTCGGGCGTCCAGAGATAGTTGTCGCCCTCCTTGCCGTCGACTTCCGCGTCCTGCGCCGAAGCGAACGCGGCTCCGCTCACCCGCATCTCGCGGAGGACGTAGTCGAGCGTCTCGCGCGCGGTGCGCGCGTAAAAGGACTCGGGCGCGTGGGGGTCCTGCTCGAGCATCGCGCTGGCGCGTGCGTACGTCGACGCGAGTTGCGCGTTGTCGTAGAGCATCTTCTCGAAGTGGGGGACCGTCCACGTGGGTTCGACGGCGTAGCGGTGGAACCCGCCGCCGATCTGATCGTTGATGCCGCCGAGCGCCATCCTGTCGAGCGTTTTCGTGACGGCGGCGAGCACGGCCTGCCTCGTCTGCTGATCGAGGGTGTCCTGCAGGCGGTCGAGGAGGAACTCGAGGAAGACGGGCTGGGGGAACTTGGGCCCGCCCGCGGCGCCCGGGCTGCCGAAGCCGCCGTTGGTCGGGTCGTACATGCGGATCAGCGCGTGCAGCGCGCCGTCGAGTTGCGCCGGGCCGATGCGCACGGGCAGCGTGCGCTGGCCGAGGGTGTCGGCGAGCATGTCGGCGACGCGCGAGGCCTGGGCGGCGATCTGGTCGCGGTTGTCGGCCCACGCCTTCGCGATTCCGCCGAGGACCTGCGTGAACGAGGGCAGGCCGTGGCGCGGCTCGGGCGGGAAGTACGTCCCCGCCCAGAAGGGCGCCAGCGAGGGGGTGGAGCCGTCGTCGGACGGGGGCGTGAGGAAGACCGAGGTGGGCCAGCCGCCGCGGCCGGTGAGGGCCTGGCAGGCGTGCATCGCGATGTCATCGACGTCGGGACGCTGCTCGCGGTCGACCTTCACACAGACGAAGTCGCGGTTCAGCAGGCGGGCGGTGTTCGCGTCCTCGAACGACTCCCGCTCCATCACGTGGCACCAGTAGCAGGTGCTGTAGCCCACCGAGAGGAAGATGGGGACTTGGCGGCGACGGGCCTCCTCGAAGGCCTCCGGCCCCCACGGGTACCAGTCCACCGGGTTGTGGGCGTGCTGGAGCAGGTAGGGCGATGACTCCGCGGCCAGACGGTTCGCGGGGCGGGAGGGGGCGTTGGGCACGTCGGGGGCGTCAGAACGGGCCATTTCCGGCTCCGGCGGGGGAAGAATCGGGGGCAAACCCAAGGGTAGGGCGGCCCTGACCGTGGGCCAGCGGTCGGCTTGCTTTCCGGGGGAAGGGGCCTACCCTTCCGCTCTTCAACGACTGTCCCGCCTCAGGAGGCGTTGTCATGCCCCGCGTCTGTCACTTCACCGGCAAAAAGACCTCGTTCGGCAAGCGTCGCGTCTACCGCGGCCAGAAGATCACCAAGGGCGGCTTCGGTCTGAAGCCCACCGGTATCACGCGCCGAACCTTCAAGCCCAACATCCAGAACGCCGTGGCCGAAGTCGACGGGACCACCAAGCGCATCAAGGTGTCCGTCGCCGCCATCCGCGGCGGGCTGGTCGTCAAGCCCCTCAAGCGGCGCTACGGCTACACCCGTCAGCAGAAGCAGAACGCGGCCTGAGGTCCGTTCAGCAACCGATGAATCACCACGCGGCCTGAATGGGCCGCGTTTTCATTTGTCCTTGATCGCGATGATCTCCACCACCGGCGGCGTGTACTTGAACGCGTCCGGGTCGGCGCTGGCGCGGGCCCATTCCTGCTGGAACGCGGCGCGCTCGTCCGCGGTGATGTACCCGGTCTCTTCGAGCACGGGGACGAAGTTGCGAAAGAACGTGTCGGGCCAGGCCCAAAGCGTCTCGCCCGGGCGCGCCACGCGGAGTTGGGGCGTGATCTCGCGAACGGTCATCCCGGCGCGGCGCATCATCGCGGGCAGGCGCCCGCCGATGTCAGGGTCGCCGCCGCGGTCGCGCCACGATCGCTCCACCGCCGCGATGATCCGGTCGAACACGGCGCATTTGGGCGCGAGCGACATCGAGCGGTAGTTGAAATAGTCCTGCACGATCAGGCGCCCGCCCGGCTTGAGCAGCGCGGCGGTCTGCGCAACAACCGCTTCGGGGTCGGGCACGAAGCACAGCACCCAGCGCGCGTAGGCGGCGTCGAAGCGCGGCGCCTCGCCCAACAACGACCGCAGATCCTGCACGTCGCCGTGGTGCGCCGCGATGTGCTCGTGGTGGCTCTCGGCGGCGCGCTGGCGGAGGAAGTTGACGAACATCTCCGCCTCGTCGACGGCGACGACCGAGCCGGTCGGCCCGACGAGCCGCGCAAGGTCGAAGGTGGCGAAGCCGGGTCCGCAGCCGATGTCGAGCACGGCGTGGCCCTGCCGGATGTTCGCGCGTTCCCACAGCGCGGAGGTGCGCGACGCCCAGAGTTGGTGCTGGAGCCCGAGTCGGTCGAGTTCCGCCTGATTCACGCCAAGGACGTAGGAGGGACGGGCGGCTGCGTGCTGCGTCATGCCGAATCGTAGATCGGGCGGAAACGACAACGCGGGCCGGACGACGCCGACCCGCGCTGGGTGGTTCGGATGCTGACGGGGGCTCAGTCGAGGCGCTTGGCGGACGCCGTGTTGACGATCCGGACGGTCTGCTTGACCTCGGGCGTCGCGGGGTTGGTGATCATGCTGAGCAGCAGCATGGTCCGCGTCTGCGAATCCCTGAGCATGTCCTGATCGGTGTTCCAGTTGAGGGTGGCGCCGATCTCGGATTCGTCGATGTCCATGCTGCCGCTGGGGCTCTCGGCGGCGGGGCTGAACTTCGCGTCCCCGTCGACCACGACCTTCGCGACGCTGTCCTCGATGCCCTCAAGCGTGAAGTTCGTGGTGATGGTGATGGAGCCCAGCGGCGTCTGCTCGGTCTGGCTGTCGGACCACTGCTCGCCGACGGGGATCATCTCGTCGCCGTCCTTGAGCACGTAGAACCCGACGACCGAGGTGCCCAGCGCCTGCGCGTTGATCGCCTGCGCGACCATCTGCGCGGCCTGCTGGTTCTGCGGGAGCAGTCTGTCGACGCCGCGGATGTCCGCGTTCGCGCCGCCCGCGTCGAAGTCGACGGTGAACGACTGCCCGACGATCGGGCGGATGAAGGGCGCCAACTGGCTCGACACGTCCTCTTCGGCGGGCTTCGAGGAGTCGAACCCGTCGGAGAACATAGGGGAGGTGAAGTCGGCCTTGATCGACTCGATGGTCGCGGTGACGATCGCGCCGCCGTCCTCGCTGTCGATCTCGGTCACCTCGCACGCGAGGACGAGGGTGTTCTTGACCTCGACGTTGATCTCGCCCTGCGGGGCGTTGATGACCTGCGTGACGGTGTTGGCGAGTTCGTAGCGGGCCTTCTCGCCCTTGGTGAAGGTCGGGCCGAGGTTGGCCGAATCGGCCGCGAGGGCCGAGGAGGCGAGAAAGGCGGCGGAAGCGAGGGTCAGAGCGGTTCGGCGCATGGTGGCTCCGGGGAATCAGCGTGAGATCGCCGCTTCGCGCACGGGGGCGGCGGCGAGGAATCTGTGCATTGGACTCTAGGGGCCGGAGTCGGTTCCGTTGCGTCGCCCGTGTTCGGGAATTGGTAAGATGGAGTGTCTGAGGTTTCCCGAATGCGGTCTTCCAGTCGAGATCAATAATGCCCGGAAGCAATCAGAGTTGGTATTTGCCAGCCGTTGCGATCGATGAACTTCGTGAGGACGCACTTCGTCTGCTTAGGCCTGCAGACGGCACTCCACGTCACAGATCCGCTCTCACCCTGCTGCTCGCAGCAGCAGCGGGCGCATCGCGCTTGCGGTACCCACTTCAACGAGCAGACATCAAGAAGTGCGGCAGGCAGACTAAGGGGATGCGAGCACACGAAGCATTCTTAGCTTGGTTCGCGGATGAGATCACGCTGATATCGGCAGGTCAGTATGAAGCGGTACCGAAGATCAAGCGAGAAGCCGGTGGCAGTCAGAATTTGGGTGAATGTTTCTGGCAGCTGCGAAACAGCTTGAGCCACGAGGGAAACATCAACAACGGTACGGCTGATCACTGCTTGTGTTTTTTGGCGGGCGAGCACTCATGGGCCTGGAATAACGGCGCAGTTACGCACCCATCCGGTGCTACCGAACCTGCGTTGCACCTCGGAATTCGGTGGGTAGAAGGTTTGTATCTCGCAGTCTATTTGGACCCACACGTTCGCAGGCGAGCTCAGGAACCGATGCGGATCATCCGTTCGGACGAAATCGCCTATCGCCTGTGGGGCACCTTTATCGGCGAACAAGTCTCGGAGGAACGTAGGAAACGACTAGGCCGATATGCCGTTGAAAATGCAGAGAGAACTAGAGAGATCTGGCGCGAAATGGGGTGTCCAATCCCCGAACTGATGACCATGTCCATGCCTGGGTTAGCCTCGCAGGAAGTGCCCGGGGCTTGGGATCCAGTTCGCGGCTTTCATCGACCGCGCGCAGGGCGCGGCTGATTCAGTTCAGGACGCCGACTGCCGCGCAGACCTTCTTGGCCGCGTCGGCGAGGTCGGTCGCGGACTGCATCGTCGGGATGTCCTTCTTGGCGGCGTCGAGGATCTTGCGGCCTTGATCGACGTTGGTGCCTTCGAGGCGGACGACGAGGGGCACCTTGAAGCCGACCTGCTTGGCGGCGTTGACGATCGCCTGGGCGATGACGTCGCAGCGCATGATGCCGCCGAAGATGTTGACCAGCACGCCCTTCACGGCGGGGTCGGAGAGGATAATGCGGAAGCCCTCGGTGACGGCCTCTTCGGTGGCGCCGCCGCCGACGTCCAGGAAGTTGGCGGGCTCGCCGCCGAAGTGCTTGACGGTGTCCATGGTGGCCATCGCGAGCCCGGCGCCGTTGACGAGGCAGCCGATGTTGCCGTCGAGGGCGATGTAGTTGAGGCCGAATTCCTGCGCCTTGATCTCGGCGGGGTTTTCCTCGGAGGGATCGGCGAGGGCGGCGAGGTCCTTCTGGCGGAACATCGCGTTGTCGTCGAAGTTGAACTTGGCGTCGATCGCGATGACCTGGCCGTCGTCGGTGACGACGAGCGGGTTGATCTCCGCGAGGGCGCAGTCCTTGTCCTTGTAGAGTTCCGCGAGTTTGAGCATGATCGCGGCGGCCTGGTTCACCTGCTTGCCGGTGAAGCCGAGGTCGAACGCGAGCGTGCGCGCCTGGTGGGGCTGGAGCCCGGCGACGGGGTGGATGAGCACCTTGCGGATCGCGTCGGGGTTCTTGTGCGCGACCTCCTCGATCTCAACGCCGCCCTCGGACGAGGCGATGAGCACGTTGCGCCGGGTGGCGCGGTCGGTGGTGATCGCGAGGTAGAACTCCTTGGCGATGTCGACGCCCGCGGCGACGAGGAGTTTGCCGACCTCGAGCCCCTCGGGAGGGGTCTGGGGCGATTTCATGCGGTTGGAGAGCATGAACGACGCGGCCTCGGTTGCTTCGTCCTTCGAGCGGACGAGTTTGACGAAGCCGGCCTTGCCGCGGCCGCCCGCGTGCACCTGGGCCTTGACGACGACGAGATCGGTGCCGGCGCGGGCGCTGGCGCGCTCGTACGCGGCGGCGGCGGTCCCTGCGTCGGTGACGACCTCACCCGGGGGGACGGGGATGCCTGCGTTGGCGAGGAGGTCGCGTGCCTGGTGCTCGTGGATCTTCACGGCGTGGTCCTTCGGGTGGGGGAGGGAGCGTCGGGGTTGTTCAGGAAACAACGCGGCCCGCCTTGGCTGGTGAGAGCCGGGCGGGCGTCGCGGGAAGGTCGGTTGCGGGGGATCCGGGGAGTCCCGCACGCGTGGTCGCGGTCGAGACGCCCGAGCGGGATCAGAACTGCTTGTCGGCGACGTTCACGAGCCGACCGACGCGGCGCTTGCGGTTGATAAGCGCGCGGCCGCCCTTGGTCTTCATGCGGGCCCGGAAGCCGATGGAGCGCTTCCGCTTGATGTTGCTGCAGCGTTTGGGGTAGTGCATGGGAACGACTCCGGCGGGTCGGTCTGTTGGATCGCGTCAATGCGGGCGGAGCCCGACGGGCCGGGAGGATAGGCCCGCGGTCGGGCCGGGGCCAAGGGGGAGGGGCGGAATCCGCGTTTCCGGGCCTCGAAGGGGCCTCCGGACCGGCGGTGTCGGGCGGGTATGGGAGGAAAGTCTTTGCCCTCGGGCGGTTTGCCGATAGATTGTGTGGGAGCGGCGTGTTGCCGCCCCTGCCAGCCGCGCGTGCTGATTGGCCGATCGTTCCCCCGTCTCGGGCGGGACAGCACGGACGACCAGATCAGCCCTCGCGTCTCGCGGTTCGAGTTCCGCGCGCCGCCCTGTCTGCGTTCAGGGGCGGGCGCATGACGTTTGTGAGGGAGCCGCGCCTGCGGGCGTCGGCGCCAGGGCCGCATGAATCCAGAAACGCTGCAGACGGCCGAGCGGCTGCTCGGGGTCCGTTTCACGAACGAGTCGCTCCTCGCCGAGGCGCTGACGCACGCGTCGATCGCCGACACGCGGCTGCACTCCAACGAGCGGCTCGAGTTCCTCGGCGACGCGGTGCTGGGCATGCTCGCGTGCGAGCACATCTTCAACGAGTTCCCCGACCTGCTGGAAGGGGACATGACCAAGATCAAGTCGACGGTCGTCTCGCGGCGCACGTGCGCGACGATCGCGAACCGCATCGGCCTTCCCGAACTGCTGAAACTCGGCAAGGGGATGCAAACGCGAGGCGACCTGCCTTCGTCGCTCGCGGCCGCGGCGCTGGAGTCGGTTATCGGCGCGGTCTATCTCGAAGCGGGCATCGACGCGGTGCGCGCGTTCATCATGCCCCATCTCGCGCCGCTCGTGCAGCGCGCCGCGGACAGCGGGCACCAGCACAACTTCAAGTCGGTGCTCCAGCAGCACGCGCAGCAGGAGTTCGGCTGCAGCCCGCTCTACGTGCTCCACGCGGAGGAAGGCCCCGACCACTCGAAGCGCTTCCTGATCGGCGTCGACATCGGCGGGCGCGTGTTCCCCGCGTGCTGGGGGCGCTCAAAGAAGCAGGCCGAGCAGCAGGCCGCGCTCGCGACGCTGCGCGAATTGAGCGTGGCCGTCGAAAACGGCGACGGCGAGGTGGTGATCGCTGCGGCGGCGATCGCGGGCAACGGCAAGCCCAAGCCGGCGACGCCGAGCGACGACGAACCGTCGGCTGTCGCGGCGGGCTAGTTCGCGCCCAGGCGCGGCCACGACGCCGGATCGATCGCGATGCGCGAGGGGGTCTCGTCCCAGGGGAGCACCGGGCGCGGCCAGACGCTGCGCACGCCGCGGGCGTCGATCCGCTCGAACCCGATCACGAGCGAGCCGTCGGGCTCGAACGCGTCCTCGGGGATATCGAGGAAGCACACCCAGCGGTCGTCGAGCACGCGGATCACCGCGGTCGTTTCGACCGCTGCTCCTGTGGTGAGCGAGTCGAAGCGCATGCGGCTCGCGACGCCGTCGGCGCGGAGTTCAACGCGAGCGCGCGGCGCGTCGCGCTTCCCGAACCAGACGCGGAGCGTGTCGCGGGAGTCGAGGTCCGGCGCGAGGCATTCGGCGTAGATCTCCCACTGCGCGCTGCCGGCCTTGCGGCGAACGAGCGCGGCGGTGGCGTGGGCGGCGTCGGGCAGCGCGATCTGGTCGCTCAGCAGCGAGCGCATGGTGTGCGGCAGCATGAACGGCCCGGCGCGCACGCCCGGCGGATCGACCTCGATCGGCGCGGCGAACACATCGAGGGAAGTCGACCACTCGCCGATCGAGAGGCGCAGCGTGCGTCGCCCCGGCGCGGCGCGGCAACGCATATCGAACTCGGCGACAGTCCCCACGAGCACCGGCGCGAGCGTGGGCGGGTCGCAGGTGTCGGACGGCGCGACGCGGACGGAAAGCAGATCGGCCGAGCCGGTGAGTTCCGCGACGAGCGCGCGGGCGCCGAGCGGTCCGGCATCGTCCGCGACCCACGCGATGGCGCGGTCGAGGGCGTCGAGCCACTGGCGGGTGCGATCCGCGGCGGCGGCGTCGGGAACGGCTCGGTCCAGCGCCACCGCGAGGACGTCGTCGAGCCCGCGGTCCGCCGCGGGCCACGCGGGCGCGATCACGCCTTCGGGGAAGGTCAGGGTGCGTCCGAGCATGCGCCGCAGGCGGAAGGCGAGCGCGGCGTCGTACTCGGCGAGTCTCGCGATCGCGGCGTCGGCGCGGAGTTCGAAGGCGGCGGCGAACGCTTCGATCGCCGGGTCCTCGAACTCGCCTAGAGAAGAAGCATCAAGGCCGTGGAGCCGAAGGGCCGTCCGGGCGCGCCAGCGGAGCGACGCGTCGCGCAGCACCGGCGCGAACCGCGAGAAGGCGTCGGGCAGGGTTGTGGACTCGGCGCGCAACGGCGCGTCCGGGGCTCGGACAATCGACACGTCGCGCTCGCCGAACGAGATCGACTCGGAGTCGCCGAGCGCTTCTCGGGGGACGAGCAGAAAGGTCGCATCGGCCTGCTCATCCGGTTGCGCGCGGCGCCACGCGGCGGTTTGCAGCCACGCGTCGGGCGTCGCGTCCGCGTCGCGCGTGAGCCGGACGATCGACGCGGGAGCCAGCGCGTCATCAGAGATGGGCGCATCGCTCGGGACGATGGGGATGGCGACGAACGGGGCGCTCGGCGCCACGAAGATCGCCGGGGTTGTCGGCGTCAGCGAGGCGAGGGCCGCGGCGTTGAGTTCAACGGACGCTGCGGCGGTTTCTTCGAGGACAATCGGCGCTTCCTGGGGTCGCGACGCGCACCCGGCGATGCAGAGCGCGCACGCGACCGCGATCGGCCCGAGCGACGATCTCACGCCGCGCCCTGCGGCTGGGCGGCGGGCGCCTGGATTGGGAGCGTCGCGAGGATCGTCTCGACCACCTGATCGGTGGTGGCGCCCTCGGCCTCTCCCTCGAAGTTGAGGAGCACGCGGTGCCGCAGCGCGGGGGCGGCGACCTTCTTGAGGTCGTCGATCGAGACGGTGGCGCGGTTGTCGAGGAGGGCGAGCACCTTCCCGGCGAGGATCATGGTCTGCGCGGCGCGGGGGCTGGCGCCGAAGCGCACGAAGCGGTCGACGATCGGCGGCGCGAGGCCGCGCTCGCGGGCCTGCGCGGAGGGGTGCGTCGCGAGCACCACGCGCACGGCGTAGTCCTGCACGTGGGGCGCAAGCTTCACCTGCCGCACGAGACGCTGGTGTGCAAGGAGCGTCTCGGCGTCGAGGACGGCCTCGATCGGCGCGTCGCTCGTGCTCGTGGTGCGCGACAGGATCTCGCTCAGCTCGGCGCGAGACGACCCGGCGACGAGCAGTTTGAAGAAGAACCGGTCGAGTTGCGCTTCGGGGAGCGGGTACGTGCCTTCCTGCTCGATGGGGTTCTGCGTCGCCATCACGAAGAACGGCGCGGGAAGCGCGTGCGTCGTTCCCGCGACGGTGACCGATCGCTCCTGCATCGCTTCGAGCAGCGCCGACTGGGTCTTGGGTGTGGCGCGGTTGATCTCGTCGGCGAGGACGATCTGGGCGAAGATCGGGCCCTGCTGGAAGACGAAGCGGCGGCCCTTCTCGTCGTCGATGACGACGCTCGTGCCCGTCACGTCGGCGGGCATGAGGTCGGGGGTGAACTGCACCCGGTTGAACGAGAGCCGCAGCGCTTGCGCGAGCGTGCGGACGAGCAGGGTCTTTCCGAGGCCTGGGGCGCCCTCAAGCAGCGCGTGGCCGCCTGCGAACAGGCAGGTCAGCACCCCGGAGACGATCTCGCCGTGCCCGACGATGGCCTTGCGTATCTCGTTCTCGACGGCGGCGTAATCGTCGCGGAAGCGGCGGATCGCGTCGGACGCGGCCTGCGGAGTGGACGGGTCGTCTGGTCGTGCGGGGTCGGTCATCGCACAGGACGGTAGCGGGTTCGGGCGGGCGGGGTTCGCGCGAACGACAACGCCGCGGCGTCGGTGGGGGACGCCGCGGCGCGTGGTGGATTCAGAGGGTGTCGCGAGCGATCAGGCGGCGTGGGCGCAGGTCGCGTTGACGCCGAAGGGGGAGTAGGGGGTGGTGTTGGTGTAGGGGGTGTTGTTCACGCCGTTGAAGTTCGAGGTGTTGATGTTGTTGGGGGTGTTGGTGGGGATGCCGGAGAAGCCGTTGCCGACGAAGTTCGGGGTGTAGCCGTTGGTCCAGCCGTTGACGGGCGAGCCGAAGGGGACGCCGCCGGTGAGGCCGTTGAAGGTGTTGCCGCCGAAGAACGAGGGGCTGGTCCAGCCGAAGGGGGTGACGAAGCCGGAGTTGATGGGGCTGAAGAAGGGGTTGAAGCCGGTGAAGTTCATACCGCCGACGAAGCCGGGGTTGAAGGCGGAGAGGCCGTTCCAGAGGCCGCCGGTGTTGAAGCCGAAGGGGCTGATGGCGTTGAAGGGGGAGCCGAAGGAGGAGTTCCACGGGCTGTTGAAGCCGGGGGTCCCGGGGGCGCCGGGGATGGAGTTGATGGGGTTGAAGCCGTTGAGCCCGTTGAAGCCGACGTTGCCGCCGAAGCCGTTGAACCCGTTGTTCCAGAGGCCGCCGTTGTTCCAGAGGCCGGAGGTGAGGCCGGTGGGGACGAAGCCGCCGAAGCCCAAGTTCCAGCCGGAGTTCCAGGGGGTGAAGCCGTTGCCGAAGGTGGGGATGGTGGAGTTGACGCCGAAACCGTTCGCAAAGGTGCTGTTCATACTCGTATCGATCTCCAGATCTCTGGTCTCCCGGCGTGCCGGGATGTGCGCGAATCCCCGGTCGAACCGTCGGCCGGAGCGTGTGCGATGGCGTGTGATGTGGGCGGTGCTCGCGTCGAGGCGAGGTCGTGAGCCCGGACAGAGCGCGGGAGGCGCCCGCGCTGCGTCGATCACGACCCGGTGACCATCGACGGGAATCAACTCGGACTTTGCTCGCGATCCGAGAAATCGGGAAGCGTGGGTCCGGCGTTGGTCAATCCCGGGCGGGCGGGGGTATACTCCGCCCCTGCGGCCTCAGGGTTGCCCCTCAGGCACGCGACAACCCGGGCCTGTAGCTCAGTTGGTTAGAGCGCACCCCTGATAAGGGTGAGGTCAGTGGTTCGAATCCACTCAGGCCCACTTTCACGCCCCGCCGGCTCGGTGGGGCGTTGTCATGTCCGGGGTGCTGCGTCGGCGGCCGCGGTCATTCGCTCGCGAACGGACCCGACGCGCTCCCGGATCGGCGGCCGATGACGTCCCCCGGCAGGACCGTGCTGCCGACGGGGGAGCGGGCCCGGTTGTACCCGCGGCTGTTGAGGGGCTGGATGGCGATCCCCACGCTGGCGTCGTTGGAGATGTCGTCGTAGCCGAAGGCGAGGTTCACGCGGAGTTGCGCGAAGCGCCGCTCGAACTCCACGCCGAACGACTGCACGCGGCTCTCATCGAGATCCATGACCGCGAGCAATCCGACGGAATGCTTGGCGCTCAGGAGCCAGTCGGCGCCGACGTCGAGCAGCGTCGAGTCGACCGGGTCGATGTGCCGGAGTTCGCCGAACGCGCGCAGATCGGGAGAGACATCGAAGATCGAGCCCACGGCGGCGGTGTCCAGTTCATCCTCCTCGGTGTCGTAGACGCCGAAGGTGGTGAACGCGAGCGCGTCGGTCGCCTGCCAGAGCGCGTCGCCCGTGAAGTAGTCGCCCAGCACCGAGTACTCAGGCCGCGATTCGACCCAGCGCCCGATGGGCGAGGTGCGGTCCGCGTCGCCGCTGGACCAGACGTAGTCGAGATTCACAACGAGCCAGTCGACGCTGTACCAACGTCCGGGTCCGCCGCGGTAGGTCTGCCAGGTCTGGCGGACGCCGGCGCGCATCGCGGTGCCGGTGTTGATGCCCTCGATGCGCGGGTCGTACACGGGGTACGAGCCCTGCGGGGCGTTGCTGTCGGCGTGCCAGAGCGTGAGCGAGGGCTCGATGAGGTGCCGGACGCGGTGCAGGTCGAGGGCGCGGCTGGAGAACGTGTCGTCGATGCGCTGGATGGTGGTCGCGATGCGCACGCCGCCGGCGCCGTAGAGGCGGGCATCCTCGGCGTCGCTGTTGAACTCGTTGAAGTCGTCGTCGTAGGCGGTGAAACGGCCCACGGCAAAGGGGACGATGCGCAGGGCGTCTGTCCCGAT
>JBQLZI010000041.1:0-12795 GCA_052168195.1 Phycisphaerales bacterium | reverse complement strand
CGCCCTTGAACTGAGCGTCGTGCGTTCCGCCGACCGATCGGCCCCCGCGCGGGTCGTGCTTGGTCCTTCGGGATCGCGACTCTTCGAGGACATCATCCGGGCCGACCGCAAGAACGCCGATCCGCTGCTGCGCACTCCGCTCGGCGCGTCGATCGCGCGCCTTCCGCAAGGCGACGTGCTCATTCTCGCCCGCCTGCGCGAACAGGAGAACGCGTGGGCCGCCATGTCGGGCGCGATGCGGGCGGACTCGTTCAGCGCGTCGGTGATCGGCGTGCTTCCGCTCCGCGATGGCGACAGGGCGAACCGGGCGACGTGGAACGAGGCCGGTGCGCGGACCCTCGGCGACGACACGCTGGCCGCGATCTTCGATTCGCCGACTTCCGCGTTCACGGTCGTCGGCGAGGCGATCGGCGGGGCTGTCTTCGCGGATCTCAAGGAGATCTTCGAGCACGACATGACGATCCTCGGGCGCGAGGCCGTCCTGCTCGAGCCGGGCACGAACGGGGTTCCCGTCATCACCTCCGCCGTGGAACTCCACGACATCGAACGGGGGGCCGCCATGGGCGACCGCGCGATGGACCTCATGCTCGAGAGTTTCGAGATGACCCCGCGTGGGTTCGACGGCATGGTCCCCGCCGCCGTACGCCGCGTCGAAGAGGGGGCGATCGCGCTCGCGTGGGTGTTCGAGCCGATCGCCGATCGCGACGCGGATCGCGAAGCCCAGGCGTGGTGGATCTACACCACCGACCCGAGCCGGATCGACGCCGTCCGCGCGAGGTTCGCGTCGATGAATCCCGGCGGCGACGGCGGGGTGCGCACCTACGCGCACATCAGCCCGAGCGCGCTGCTCGCGGCGCTGCCGGTTGCGCCCGAGGCGCTGCCCGACCTGCTGCGCTCGCTCAAGGGCATCGAGTCGGTCGAATGGGTGGAGCAGGACGCCGCGCCCGGCGCGCTCGACGCGTCGCTGCGCGTGCGCTTTGTGCAGCCCGACGCCGCGCGCTGAGAAAAAGTCGGGCGATGGCGACGTCGGCGCCGCTGCCGCTAAGCGGTTGCTTCATAACACGATGCGTGAATGAAACACGCATGAGCCGTGTTTTAGCCGCGTTTTCCTGCATTCATTGCCCATCGATTCGCGCCGCCCGATAGGGTCGGGTGAGTCGTCGTCGCGTGATGCACAGCGCGACGCGTCGCCGAAAGGCGACGACACAGCGACAACGCTTTGCACAGTGAATCCAGAGAAGGAGAGAGACAGCATGACTATCCGCACCGCTGCCGTGACCGCGATGACCGCGGGCGCGTTCCTGTCCGCCGCCGCCAGCGCCAATCACATCGACTTCATGGTCGACGGGCCCTTCACCATCAACGACGGCAGTTCCATGATCGTCGCCGGCAACCCCGACAACATCCTCGGGGGCGAGCGCTTCGTCTCCGTCGATTCCGTCGACGCGATCGCTCAGTTCTCCAACGGCGACAACGTGATCACCTTCGACGCCCTCGGGACCGCCGAGGCGACGCTCACGCTGAGTTACGGCGATTTCGCCGGCGGCGACCCCTTCAACGCTGACTTCGCATCGCAGTGGAGCGCGATCGCCGTCAACTTCGCCTCCGTGACCGGTGAGGGCATGCTCTCGCTCGAGATCGAGAGCACCATCGGCCTGGGCACCTCGGCGCAGAACCTCGTCACGACCGCGGGCGAGTACATCTTCGAGTTCGACCAGCCCGTCTACAACGGCGTCGACTTCAACGACGTCGATCGCGTGACCCTCGAACTCAACGCCAGCCCCGGCGCCGAGTTCGAGATCGAATCGATCACCCGGGTGCCCGCCCCCGCCGGCGCGGCCCTCGCGGGGCTGGTCGGCTTCGCCGCGCTCCGCCGCCGCCGATAAACCGAACACCACGAACTACGGTTCTCCGCCGGGCCCTTCTCCCCATCCGGGGGAGGGGGGCCCGATTGTCGTGTTGGGAACGCCCACCTCACGCCTACACTTCGGGCGGAGTCCTCGACCCGATCGCTCCCGACCGGCCAGCGCCCACCCCGCACGGGCGACGGCGTCCGTTCGCCCGCCACGCCCGCCCCCCTCAGCAGCCCACCGCCCATGAGCCACGACTCGATCCGCAACGTCGCGATCATCGCGCACGTCGACCACGGCAAGACCACCCTCGTCGACCAACTGCTCAAGCAGTCGGGCATGTTCCGCGCGGGCGAACTCGACAAACTCGCCGGCGGGCAGCACGGCCTCATCATGGACTCCAACCCGCTCGAACGCGAGCGCGGCATCACCATCCTGTCCAAGAACTGCGCCATCGAGTACCTCGCGACCGACGGCCGCCGCCACCGCATCAACATCATCGACACCCCGGGCCACGCCGACTTCGGCGGCGAGGTCGAGCGCGTCCTCCGCATGGCCGACGGCTGCCTGCTGGTCGTGGACGCCTTCGACGGGCCCATGCCCCAGACGCGCTACGTGCTGGGCAAGGCCCTCGAACTCGGCCTGCGGCCCGTTGTCGTCGTGAACAAATGCGACCGCCCGGACGCGCGACCCCAGTACGCCGTCAACGAAGTCTTCAGCCTGCTCATCGACCTCGACGCCGAGCACGTCGCCGAGGACTTCCCGGTCGTGTTCGCCTCGGCGCGCGACGGCTGGGCCTCCGCTGATTTCACGGAGCGCGGCAGCGACATGCGTCCCGTCTTCGACGCCATCGTTCGTCACGTTCCCCAGCCGACCAACGACGAGACCGCGCCCCTTCAGATGCTCGTCACCACCCTCGACTACTCCGAGTACGTCGGGCGCATCGGCATCGGGCGCGTCTTCGCGGGCGTCATCAAGGCCGGCCAGCAGGTGACCATCCTCGAGCGCGAGGGCGGCAAGCGCAACGGCCGCGCCGCGAAACTCCTGCGGTTCTCCGGCCTCGGCCGCGTCGAGACCTCCCAGGTGGAGGCGGGCGACCTCTGCGCCGTCGTCGGGCTCGACAACATCGACATCGGTGACACCATCGCCGACCCGAACAACCCCGTCGCGCTCGAAGGCGTCACGATCGACGAGCCGACCCTCTCGATGCTCTTCCGCATCAACGATTCGCCCTTCTCCGGTCAGGACGGCGACTACGTCACCAGCCGCCAGATCAAGGACCGTCTCGACAAGGAACTCCAGAGCAACGTGGCACTCCGCGTCGAGCCCGGGCGCACCGCCGACGAGTTTGTTGTCTCTGGCCGCGGCATGCTCCACCTGGGCATCCTCATCGAGAACATGCGCCGCGAGGGCTTCGAACTGTCCATCGGCAAGCCCATCGTCATCACCAAGGAGATCGACGGCGCCATCCACGAGCCGTTCGAGCGCGTGATGATCGAGGCGCCCAACACCGCGGTCGGATCGGTGATGGAGATGCTCGGCGCCCGCCGCGCGGAACTCAAGAACATGGACCAGCGCGGCGAGATGACCCGCATGGAGTTCATCGCGCCCGCCCGCGGCCTGATCGGCCTGCGCGGCCGCCTGCTCACCGCCACGCAGGGCGAGGCGATTCTCCACCATACCTTCGAGCGCTACGCCCCCGCCGGTTCGGCGCCCCCCGGGCGCGCCAACGGCGTGCTGATCTCGACGGAAGGCGGGCAGGCCACCGCGTACTCGCTCGAACAACTCTCCGACCGCGGCGTGATGTTCGTCAAGCCCGCCGACCCGGTCTACCCGGGCATGATCATCGGCGAGCACAACCGCGACAACGACCTGAACGTCAACATCAGCCGCGCCAAGCACCTCACCAACATCCGCTCGGCGAACAAGGAAGCCACGGTGACGCTCAAGGCGCCGCGGCAGATGTCGCTCGAGGAGGCGCTCGAGTACATCGAAGACGACGAACTCGTCGAGGTCACGCCCAAGTCGGTCCGGCTGCGCAAGCGCCTGCTGAACGAGGCGGACCGGCGCCGCGAGTCCCGCCGTGATCGCGACCGCGAAGCCGCGGGCGTCTGAGAAGCCGGTCCAACCCACAATGAAAGAAGGCCGCGAGCATCCCACTCGCGGCCTTCGTTGCGTATCGGGATCAGGGGGTTATTGCTTCTCGAGTCTGCGCTCGAGTTCGCGCACCTGATTGCGGAGTTCGCCGACGGTCTCCTGGAGCGCTTCGACGTCGTCGCCGCTCAGGCGTCCCGCGAGACGGTCCGCCCATGAAGACGCGCTGGCGCGGAAGTCGGGGTGGGGGTGGTTGCTGGCGGCGCGACGCAGCAGGTCGACGCCGCGCTCGTCCTCAACACCCATCAGCGCGAACGCCGCGGTGTTCCGCACTCGCTCCACGGAGTCGTAGATGTACGGCGCAACCGCGTCGTACGCCGCTTCCTCGTCGTGCTCGGAAAGGGCCGCGATCGCGGAGAGCGCCGACGCGCGGGTGCGCTGGAGGTAGCCCGGCCCGGTGTAGCGCATCGCCGCGGCGAGGCCTTCCTTCGCGTCGAGGTCCGCCAGGGCGCCCAACGCAGCGCGGCGGATCTGGTCGTGCTGGCTGGGCGTGTCGATGAGCGACATGACCACCGGGATCTGCGCGTCGCCGCCGAGACGGCCCAGCCCGTCGATCGCGGCGCTGCGCACCGCGTACGAGCGATCGTCCGCGGCAAGTTCCTCGAGCAGGGGGAGCGCGTCCTTCTCGCCCGTCCCGACGAGCGCGTCGACCGCGGCCCGGCGCACGCGCGGGTTCTCGACACCGCGCTGCAAGGCGGCCATCAGTTCCACGGACTTGTTGAGGCGGCCAAGCGTCTCGGCGGCGCGCGAGCGCACCGCGTAGTGCTCGTTGGTGTCGCCCATCGACGCGAGCAGCGCCTCGACCGTGTCGCGCCCGGGATGATCCTCAAGCATCACGGCGGCGTCAAGACGCGACGGCACGGTCGGCCCCTCGCGGAGTTGCGCAACGAACCGCGCACGCGTCTGCTTCACGGTCGGAGTCATCAGCACGTGCAGGTCGGGATCGACACAAACCATCTTCGGGTCGCTCGGAAGCGCGACGGACGTCTGGTGGCGCGTCTGGGTCACTGGGATGACCACCTCGCGCCATTCGCGGCCGTCGTGGATCTTCACGGGCAGGTCGAACGCGAACGCGGGAACCTCGGCCGACACCGGCTGGGTCTGTTCGACGGTGATGTTGAGCGACTTCGAGCGCTCGTCCCATTTGATGTCGGTCGTAACCTGCGGCGTGCCGGGGCGGACGGTCCACTGCTCGAAGAAGTGCTGGAGGTCGAGGCCGCTGGTCTTCTCGAAGTGCTCCTGCAGGTGGTGGGTCCGGACGGTCCCGAGTTTGTGCTCGTCGACGTAGGCGCGGAGCGCGCCGAAAAACGCGTCGTCGCCGAGCTTGGCGCGGAGCATCTGCAGGGTGCTTGCGCCCTTGGGGTAGGGGTTCGAGGCCTTGCCGAAGACGTCGCCCGGGCTTTCGTAGAGATTCGAGACCATGCCCGGGCGCGCGAGGGGGTCGCGCGCGGGCACGCGGTCGCGCCGCGCGGCGCCGCGCATGTTCAGCCAGCAGTCGTAGAGGTAGCCGGCGTCGTAGCCGTCGCGTTCCTCGAACCAGAGCGATTCGAGGTAGGTCGCGAAGCCCTCGTTGAGCCAGATGTGCTCCCAGGAGTTGCAGGTGAGGTAGTCGCCGAACCACTGGTGGGCGAGTTCGTGGGAGATCAGCCCGTCGAGGTCGGCGTCCTCCATCGCGATCTCGTCGAAATACGCGGTGTCGTACATTGTGGTCGCGGAGGTGTTCTCCATGCCGCCGGCGCCGAAGTTCCAGACCACCAGTTGCGCGTACCGCGGCCAGGGGTAGGGCTCGTCGAAGAGCCGGCTGTAGAGATCGAGCATCGGGCCGGTGTTCTTGTACGTGCGCATCACGGTGTCCGCGGCGCCAGGCGGGACGTAGACGGGCATGGACACCAGATCGCCTGGGCGAGCGACGTCGACCACGTCGAACTTGCCCACGATGAGCGAGACAAGGTAGTTGGGGTGGGGCTTCTCGAGGGCCCAGTGGAAGGTGTGCTCGCCGCGGGTCTGGCGTTCGCTTCTGAGTTCGCCGTTGCTGCTGACGAGGTAGCCCTCGGGCACGGTGACGACCAGTTCGGTCGAGAGGCGCTCGTTGGGGAAGTCGTGGCAGGGGAACCAGTAGCGGTTGGTCTCGGGCTGACCCTGCGTGTGGATCTGCCCGGGCCTCCCCTCAAGGCCGTTCTCCTCGGTGAGCCAGAAGAGCCCGTCGACCGGCGAAGTGCAGGTATAGGTCGTGACGATCGTCGCATCGCGGTCGGGTGGGAGCGGGGGGTCGAACGAGAGCGAGAGCCGCTCGCCGTCGTAGGAGAAGGGCACGGAGCGGCCGTTCATCTCGACGGTCTGGATGTCGAGTTCGACCGCGTTGAGTGTGAGCGTCGAGAGGGGCTTGCTGATCGGCGCGATGGTCAGGCGCTGGACCGCATCGAACCGCGGGGTGTTCATGTCCGGGATGTCGATCTCGAGGACCATCCGCTTGTGGTCGGCAAGGCGGTCGGGGGGGTAGACCCGCGAGTCGGCGCCCGTCGACTCGTTGTAGCGAAGGTCGGCGGCGTGCTCGTGAACGACCGCGCCGAACGCGTCGAGGCGCGTCTGCTCGCACGAGTGGCCCAGGCGGTCCTCGTGGGAGCGGAAATACTCGCGGCCTTCCCAGGCGCCGCCGCCCGTCGCGGCGGACCACAGCACGCAGGTCGCGCCGGCGGCGAGGGTGAGGCGGCGGATCAGGGAGGATCGATCGGGACAACGGGTGGACATGTGGAGGATCTCCGCACGGCGCGCGGCGGGGCGCGCGGACAGTCGGGGGCAGCGTCTCCCGACGGGTGAGATGGGTTGACGGGCGATTCGGCTTCCGCCCGCCCCGCGTCGGCTTCCGCGTTGTCGCGGGCGGGGCACGACGAATCTACCACGAAGATGCGTACGCGTTGCGAACCGAGTTGTGCGCACGGCGACGGGCGCCGTACACTTGGTCATGCCCGACTCGAATCCCGCTGGCCAGTCGCGACGCCGTGGGGGTGAGAACCACCCCGCCGCTCCCGCCACCCCTCGCGGGATCGGCCCGTCCGACGACGCGGGATCCGCGTCCGATCTGCTCGCCTCGACGCGCGACGCCGCCGCGAGCGAGTTCTACAGCCCCGTTCCCGAGGGCTACCGGAAGGGCCGGACCAAGTACGTGGTCGTCCTGGGGACGGTCATGTCCGGGCTGGGCAAGGGGATCTTCGCGAGCAGTCTTGCCAAACTCCTGAAGGACAAGGGGCTGGTGGTCGCGCCCATCAAGGTCGAGGGGTACCTGAACATCGACTCGGGCACCCTCAACCCGTTCCGGCACGGCGAGGTCTTCGTCCTCGACGACGGCACCGAGTGCGACATGGACCTGGGCACCTACGAGCGCATGCTCGACCAGAACCTGACGCGCCGGAATTTCATCACCGCCGGTCGGGTGTTCTCCGAGATCCTCGAGCGTGAACGCCGCGGCGGGTACCTCGGCCGCGACGTCCAGTTCATCCCCCACGTCACCGGCGAGGTGAAGCGGACCCTCCGCGAACTGGCGATGTACGGCGACGGGAAGGAACCGGCCGACATCGTCTTCGTCGAGGTCGGCGGCACCGTCGGCGACTACGAGAACATGGTGTACATCGAGGCCCTCCGCGAACTGGCGTTCGAGGAAGGTGAAGGGTCGACCGCGTTCGTCGCGCTGACCTACGTCGTCGAGCCCCCCGCGCTGGGCGAGCAGAAGAGCAAGGCCGCCCAACTCGGCGTGAAACGGCTCCTCGAGGCGGGCGTCCAGCCCCACATCATCGCCTGCCGGGCGAGCAACCCCGCGTCGCACTCGGTGATGCAGAAGATCGCCATGTTCTCGAACGTCCCGCTCAAGCGGATGTTCAGCATGCACGACCGGCCGAGCATCTACACCATCCCCGACGCGATGCGCCGCTCCGGGCTCGACCGCGAGGTCCTCAGCATCCTCGGGCTCCACGACCGGGTCGACAGCATCCACGAGGACGAGGCCCGGGTGACCTGGAACGAGTTCACCGCGGCCCTGCTCAAGCCCCGGACCCACCGGCTCAAAGTCGGGCTCGCCGGCAAGTACGCCGCCCTCCGCGACGCGTACGCGTCGATCGACAAGGCCATCGAGCACTGCGCGATCCATCTCGACGCCCACGTCGACCTCGAATGGATCGAGTCCGAAGAGATCAACGAGGGCAACGTCCCCGCCAAACTCGACGCGCTCGACGCGGTCATCGTGCCCGGCGGGTTCGGCGCACGCGGCGTCGAGGGCAAGATCGCCTGCGTGAAGCACTGCCGCGAGCAGGGCATCCCGTACCTGGGCATCTGCCTTGGCTTCCAGGTTGCGGTCATCGAGTTCGCCCGTCACGTCCTCGGGCTGGAGAACGCCGGCAGCACCGAGTTCGACGCCGGCACGCCCCATCCGGTCATCAGCGAACTGCCAGAGCAGAAGCAGATCGAGCAACTCGGCGGCACGATGCGTCTGGGCGGGCAGGACGTCGCGCTCACGCCCGGCTCGATCGCCGCCCACCTCTACCAGTCGACGAGCATCCGGGAGCGGTTCCGCCACCGCTATGAGGTCGAGCCCAAATACATCGAGCAGCTCGAGGCCGCCGGGCTGATCTTCAGCGGCCGCCACCCGAAACACCCGATCATGCAGTTCCTCGAACTGCCCACTTCGCCGCGCGGGGAAGGCGGCGTGTCCCACCCGTATTTCGTCGGCGCGCAGTTCCACCCGGAACTCACGGGCCGCCCGCTCCGCCCCCAGCCCATGTTCATGGGCCTGCTGGCCGCGGCGATCCTCCGCAAAGACCCCAAAGCGCAGGTCGGTCGCTGGGTCTTCAGCAACGACAAGGCCGCGTCGGCGCCCGATATCCGCGTGGTGGAAGGCCCGGGCGGCAGGGCGCGTCAGCACGCCTGATCGACCCGCGCGTTCGCCGCTGAGCGCTCGCGCGCACACTCACGGACGAGGAAGCGATCGCCTTGGACACGATGCCCTGGTTCATCCCATTCTTGATCTTCCTCGCGCGCGTGGGCGATGTGTCCATCGGCACGATGCGCGTGATGCTGATGATCCAGGGCAACCGCTGGCTCGCGGCGGGGCTGGGCGTGCTCGAGGTCACCATCTGGGTGCTCGC
Organism: Phycisphaerales bacterium; assembly: GCA_052168195.1. Lineage (GTDB taxonomy): Bacteria > Planctomycetota > Phycisphaerae > Phycisphaerales > UBA1924 > JAHBXC01. Next base: position 3,656 of record JBQLZI010000041.1, on the reverse strand, counting down.
CGTTCGCGAAGCCCTGGCGTATATCCCCAACCCGTTCGCGATCATCGGGTACGCGGGCGGGTTCGCCGCGGGAACGCTCGTGGGAATGACCATCGAGGACAAACTCGCCTTTGGGTACCGCGCGGTGCGCATCATCAACCCCGATCCGGAGATCGAAGTCGCCCGGGCGCTCCGCGACCTCGGGTATCGCGCGACGAAGATCCCCGGCTACGGCCGGGACGGGCCGGTCGAAGTCGTGTTCTGCGTCATCCGCCGGCGCGCCCTCGCACGGTTCATGGACCAGGCCGGGCAGGTCGCGCCCAAGTCGTTCGCGACCATCGAACGCGTCGACCGGGCCACCGGCGGCGGGTTCGATCGCCGGGCCGCGGGCGCGCAGGGACCGCTCGGCGGCGCCGTGCGCAAGTAGGGGGCGTCCCGAACGATTGACGACCCGGCGCCCGGGCCTACAGTCCCCACCGGCGGAGCGGCCGCAAGGCCATCCGCGTTGCCGGCGATGTAGCTCAGTCGGTTAGAGCGAGGGATTCATAAACCCTAGGTCGGAGGTTCGAATCCTCCCATCGCCACTTCCCCTGGCCCCGCCCCGCGCGGGGCCTGTCTGTTTTTGGGCCGACGCGGTCACGGCGCCTGCCCGAGCGGGTCGATAACCCCTCGGTGCCCGCCTCGCCCGAGATCTCGGTGTTCGTGCCCACCCGGGGCCGCGCGGCGAAACTCGCCGCATGCCTCCGGGGCTTCGAGCGGCAAACGCTCGAACCCGACAGGTTCGAACTCCTCGTCGCGCTCGACGGGCCCGATCCCGACTCCGCACGCGTCGTGGAGACCTTCGCACGGACAACCCCGTTCGCCGTGCGACTGCTCCCGTGCGCACCGATGGGGATCGCCTACGCGAAGAACGAACTCCTCGCCGCGTCGCGCGGCCGGTTCGTGCTCTCCATCAACGACGACATCCTTCCCGAACCCGCGTTCGTCGAGGCCCACCTCCGCGCGCAGCGGGAAGCGCTCACGAGGTTCGACCGCGGCGCGATGATCCTCGGCGCCACGCCCTGGGTCGTCCACGAGCCCGACCGCCTGTTCGATCGACTGATCCGCGACACCTCCATGGTGTTTTTCTACGACCGCATGGCCGCGTCGCCGCACGCCGATGATCCGTGGCACGACTGGGGGTTCCGGCACGCGTGGAACATGAATCTGTCTTTCCCGCGCGCCGCCGCCCTCGAAGCGGGCGGATACACCGTTTTCCCGGATCCGATCTACTACGAAGATCTGGAACTCGCGCACCGGCTCCAGCGACGCTTCGCGATGCCCGTGCTGCACCGGTCCGACGCCGTGGCCTTCCACGACCACCGCTACGAGCCCGCGCAGTACTTCGCGCGTGAGGAGGTCTTGGGGCGCACCGCGCTGGGCGTTGCGCGCACCGCCCCGGACTTTGCACGCGAGGTCTTCGGCCGGGACATCACCGCGCCCGACGAAGCCGAGTACGCCCGCGCATTCGTTGAGCGCGAACGCCCCCTCACGGACCGCCTCCGCCAGACCTTCCTTGGCACAGCCGCGGAGTCCGCCGCCGCAGCGAGCCCGTCGCTGCTCCGAACGCTCTACGAGCACCACCTGCCGCTCAAGCGGTGGCACTGGCGGGTCGGCCTCCTGCGCGCCGTCGCGGGTGAGTCCGGCTCGAACGCCCAGCGCCTCGCCCATGAAGGCCCGCGGCCCGAGAAAAACCCGCCGATTCCGTCTCCAGCGTCCGCCGCCGCTGGCCGATAACGAGGCGGGCGGGTCACGCCGTCCACGAGATCTGATTCCGTACCCCGTCCGCACGCGAGGCCGCCGCCGCATGTCGTCCAACACCGAAGTCTGGTTCGCGATCCCCTCGGCCAACCCCGAACTCTGCCGCAAGACCCTCCCGATCTGGCGCGAGATGGGCTACCGCATCGCGGTCCTCCAGAACTACCAGGAAGGCAAGATCCCCGCCGACATCACCGTCTGGCGCGACGAGTACCCCGGCTGGGCCGAGTCCATCAACATCCTCGCACGCGAGGTTGTGCCCAAGTCCGCGGGCATCATCGTGTCCGGCGGCGACGACATGCTCCCCGACCCGCGCACGCCCGCCCACGCTATCGCGCGGCAGTTCAACGACCGTTTCCCCGACGGCTTCGGCGTCATGCAACCCCAGGGCGACGCGTACATGGAAGCCAGGCACTACTGCGGTTCGCCGTGGTTCGGCCGCGGCTGGATCGACCGCATGTACGGCGGCAAGGGCCCCATGTTCGGCGGCTACCGCCACAACTGGGCCGACCTCGAACTCTTCTGGCTCGCCAAAGGCATGGGCGTGCTCTGGCAGCGCGACGACCTCGCCCAGCACCACGAGCACTTCTGGCGCACCGGAGAGCGCAAGCCGGAGTATTGGTCGAAGAACGTCGAGACGCGCGACCGCGCCGACGTGCAGCTGTACCTCGCGCGCAGCTGGCTCAACTTCCCCGGCCACGAACCGATCGCCGCGGGTCGCGGCAAGGCGGCCGCGTCGTTCGATCCCTCGCTCATGCACGCCGACACCAAGCGGCTCGCGGAGCGTCACTGGGTCAACATGTACGCGGGCGAAGTCCTCGCCGATTCCTGGACGCTCCGCATGACCGAGGCGCTCAAAGGGTGCGCCGAGCGCGGGCTCCACCGCGTCGCGCTCTTCGGCGCCGGCACCCACACCCGGCGTGTGGGCTCGTGCCTGCTCCAACCCCCGGTGCAGGTCGTCGCGGTTATCGACCAGAACCCCGACCTGCGCGGGCAGCGGCTGTGGAATTTCCCGATCGTCTCGCTCGACGAAGCGCTCGCGCTCAACCTCGACGCCGTGGTGCTCTCCTCCAACACCATGGAAGACCGGCTCTTCGATTCCGCCGCGCCGCTCCGCGACGCGGGCATCGAGGTCGTCCGGTTGTACGAGGGGGCCAATGGCATGTGGCAGGGCGACCGGGACGAGCGTCTGGCCGCGATGTCGCACCATGCCGCGTGAACAGGGAGAGCCCGCGATGCGACTGACCGCGCACGACGCGTTCGAGATGATGTCCTGGGTGCTCGACGCCAGCAGGCCGCTGACCATCGTCGACGCGGGCGCGCACGAAGGCGTTGTCGCGGCGCAGATGCTCAGGGTCTTCCCCCGCGCGACCGTGTACGCGTTCGAGCCGATCCGCGAAACCTTCGAGACGCTCTCGCGCCGCGCAGAAACAACGCCCGGCATCAAGCCGGTGCACGCGGCCCTCGGCGACGCCCCCGGGACCGCCGAGATGTTCGTCAACCGGCACTCCATGACCACGAGTCTCCTGCCCGCGAGCGAACGCGGCACGGCGTACTACGGCGACTGGCTCGAATGCGTGCGCAAGGAACGCGTTGAGGTCGTCCGCCTCGACGCCTGGGCCGCCCGCGAGGGCATCGACGCGGTCCACGCCATGAAGATCGATGTGCAGGGCTTCGAGGCTCCCATGCTCCGCGGCGCCGAGCGCCTGCTGCGGGAATCCGTGGTCGCCGTCTACTCCGAAGCCCAGTTGATCCCCGAATACGAAGGCGCGTCCACCTACAGCGACATCGACCTGCAACTGCGCGAGTACGGGTTCGGGCTGCACCAGATCGTCGACGTGCACTTCAAGGGAACATTGCACGAGACCGCGTGCTGTGAC
>JBQLZI010000040.1:0-12800 GCA_052168195.1 Phycisphaerales bacterium | reverse complement strand
CCTTGGCCTTCGACTTGTTCTTCGCGTTCTTGCCGCTCATGTGCGACGGCGCGTTCACGCCCGCTGCGCCGGCGTCGATGTGCTGCCAGCCGCGGCGGCGGTCGCGCAGGCGGCGGCTCTTGCCCACGCGGTCGCGCAGGTAGTACAGCTTCGCGCGGCGGGCGTCGCCCTTGCGCACGATCTCGTACTTCGCGATGCGCGGGGAGTTCACCGGGAAGATGCGCTCCACGCCCTGATCGTTCACGATGCGGCGCACGGTGATGAGTTCGTTCACCCCGCGCCCGCGACGCCCGATGAGCACGCCCTGGAACACCTGGATGCGCTCCTTGTCGCCTTCCACGATCCGGCAGTGCACGTTGATCGTGTCGCCGACGTCCATGCGCGGGAGGTCGGTCTTGATCTGGCTGGCGACGACGCTTTCGAGGAGGGCCTGGTTGCTCATGGGTCTGGTGTCCGGTTCGGGGTTTCTCTCGCCGCGACTCATCCGAAAGCCGGGCGGGGCGGGAGGCGGAGTAGGGGTTTTCGGAGCGGCAAGAATAGGCCCGCCCCGGGGGTGTTTCTCAGAATTCGGGAGGTGTTCCCGTCTCAGCCCCGCGGCGCGTCGGGCCCGAGCAGGTCGGGCCTGCGGGCCCGGGTGCGGGCGAGTTTCTGCTCCATCCGCCACTCGGCGACCTTGCCGTGGTCGCCCGAGAAGAGGATCTCCGGCGCCGCGCGGCCGTTCCATTCCCGAGGGCGGGTGTAGTGCGGGCAGTCGAGCAGGCGCCGTCCGCCCTCCCCCACGGGCATGAACGAGTCCTCCGCCGCGGAGTCCTCGTGGCCCAGCGCCCCCGGGAGCAGGCGGACCACCGCGTCGATGAGGGCCAGCGCCGGGATCTCCCCGCCCGAGAGCACGAAGTCGCCCACGCTGACCTCCACCGGGTCGAGCGCCTCGATGACGCGCTCGTCGAGCCCCTCGTAGTGCCCGGCGATCAGCAGCAGCCGCTCCCGGGTCGCGAAGTCCTCGACCATCGGCTGCGTCAGCGGCCTGCCCTGCGGCGTGAGCAGGATGCGCGTCGCCGGGCGCGGGTCGCGGGCTTCGACGGCCCGCACGCAGTCCCACACCGGCTGGCACATCATGACCATGCCCGGCCCGCCGCCGAAGGGGCGGTCGTCGACCTTGCTGTGCTTGTTGTCCGCGAAGTCGCGGATGTTGACGGGATGCCACTCGACCAGCCCCGCGGCGCGCGCGCGACCGGTGATGCTCGACCCGAGCACCGGCTCGAACACGCCCGGGAACAGCGTGAGGATGTCGATGCGCAGCGCGGCCATGGGCGACCCGCGAACGGGGTTCAGCCCTCGGCGCCGGCGGATTCCGCGGCCTTCTTGGCTTCTTCAGCGGCCTTCTCGGCGGCCGCCTTGTCCTTGGCGGCCTGCTCCGCGGCGGCCTTCTCCTCCGCGGCCTTCGCCTCGGCGGCGGCGGCTTCGGCGGCGGCCTTCTGGGCCTTCACCTTGCGCTCGATGCGCGAGGCCCGCTCGGCCTTCCACGCGTCGGCATCGATCAGGCCCCGCTTCGCGAAGATGTCCTTGCAGGTGTCGCTCGCCTGGGCGCCCACGCTCAGCCAGTGCTTCACGCGGTCGTCCTTCACGCTCAGCCGCTTGGACTCATCGGTCTCGATCGGGTTGTACCACCCGAGGTTCTCGATGAACTTGCCGTCGCGCTGGTCGCGCTGATCGACGGCGTGGATGCGGTAGAAGGGACGCTTGTGGCGGCCGAGACGGGTCAGACGGATGCGAACCATTGAGGCGACTCCCAGGCCGGGACGGGGATTCTGCTCTGCACGCGGGTGCTCCACGCGGAACACGCCACAGCGCCGGGGCCCGGCAGGTCCCGACGAAGCCGCGGATGGTAGGCAGGAGGACGGAAGGGGCAAGGCGTGACTCCCCTCCCTCCCCCATCGTCAGATGGGGGAGGCTAGGAGGGGGTCTTCTTCGTCCCCGGCGCACCGACTGACCCCCTCCCCAACCCTCCCCCGTGCTCCGCACAGGGGAGGGAGCGGGAATCACTTCGTCGCGACCGCGTTCCCGCTTCCCCGCGCCCGCTCCAGCCATTCGAGCACCTGCGACGACGTGTACGCGTTCGAGATGATCGGCGACTCGTCGGGCAGGCCGGGGCCGTAGATGGCGAGCGTGGGGATGCCCGTCTGGCCCAGTTCGCGGAGTTTCTCCCACCCCGGCGCGCTGGTGCTGGTCAGGTCGACGGTCATCGTGACGACGCCCGCTTCGCGCACCTTCGACTTCACCGGCTCCACGTCGAGCACGGCGGCCTTGAGCGCCTTGCAGTTCAGGCACCACTCGGCGGTGAAGTCGAGGACGACCACGTCGCCGCGCGCGAGGGCCCGGTCCAGATCGTTCTGCGAGAAGGCGACCCAGGCGGTGTCGCCGTACTTCTCGCGCGCCGTCGCGGTCTCGTTCCACGCCCAGAGCGTCGCGAGCCCGCCCAGCGCGAGGCCGATCGCGCCGAAGACGACGCGGCGGCCGGGCTTCTTCGTGATCTGCGCCGTGCGCACCAGCAGCCACACGCCCGCGATGCCGGCGAAGAGCGCGATCGCCCACCAATGGAGTTGCTTGGCGAGGTAGGGGTGATCGCTCACGAGCGCGATGAGCCCGGCGCCGACGAAGTACGCCGCGGCCGCGAGCATGAGGAAGCCCATGACCTGCTTGACCAATTCGCTGGCCGGGCCGGTGCGCGGCACCTTGCTCAGCCACTTCGGGTTCGCCGAGAGCACGAGGTAGGGCGCGGCCATCCCCGCGCCGATGCCCGCGAAGATCGCGAGGGAGACGCTGGCGGGCTGGGTCGCGACGCTCGCGAGCAGCGCGCCCGCGACGAAGCCGAAGCACGGCAGGCCCAGCACGCCCGTCATCAGCCCGAACACGAACGACCCCCACACGCTGTCGGCCTTGGGGTTCACCATGTACGCGGCCTTGGGCAGGTTGATGCTGAACGCGCCCATGATGCCCACGCCCATCACCGCGATGATCGCGCCGATGCCCAGCGTGACCCACCAGATGCCGAAGATGCGGCTGGGGTCGGCGAAACTCGTCGCCGTGATCGCCAGCACCCCGATGCCCACCCAGAACGCCACCACGCCGGCGGCCATCGACAGCCCGAGCAGGAAACTCTTCCCGGGCGAGCCGCCGTGCTGGCTGATGGTCATCACCTTGATGGGGATCACCGGCAGCACGCAAGGTGTGAGGTTCAGGATGAACCCGCCCAGCGCCGCGAGCAGCACGACGACCGCGATGCCCCCCGCGCTGTCGGCGCTGGGGAGCGTGATGCCGAAGAACGAGCGCGGCGCCGAGACCGCGGCGAGCGCGTCGCCGCTGTTCTCTTCGCCGCCGATCTCGCGTCCCCACGCGCCGGAGTCGGCGAAGACCGCGGGGTTGAACTCGGCGAAGCGTTCGCCCGACGCGCCGAGGTCGCCGCGCTGCTCGAGCGTGACGACCTCGAGCGTCGCGGTCACGGTCGAATCCGTGGGCATGAGGCAGACCTGGTCGTCGCACGCCTGGTACGACACTTTCGCGGTGATGGTGCGCGTGCCCAGTTCGGCGCCGTCGTCGATCAGCAGCGGCACGTACGCCACCGCCGTGCCCTTGTAGAACTCGATCTCCACGCCGCCCGCGAACGACACCACCTCGGGGACGGTGTCGGGCCACTGGATCGGCCCGACCTTGAGCCCCTCGGGAAGGTCGACCAACTCGATCTGCGTGGGGATCGCCGGGAAGCCCCTCAGCGACTCGGGCAGCACAGGCTTGTTGGGCCAGGTGTGCCAGCCCGGCGCGATGTCGAGCACGACGGCGAGGACGACCTGATCGTTCGGCGCGGCCCGGCTGGTCGAGAGCGATGCGCTGACGGCGACCTCTTCCCCGGGCGCCGTCGCCTGCTGGTCCTTGCCGCCGAAGCCGAAGTCGAGTTGCGCCCGCGCGGGGGCGAGGAGCACGGCGGACAGCGGGACGAACAGGGTCAGCAGACGGGCGATTGGCATGGGGAGAGCATCCGGCGGAGCGGGAACGCCGCGCGTCGCGCGACGGGAGAGCGATCGTGCACGGCCGGCGCGTGGCCGGCCCGGGTGAAGGATAAGTGGGCTCAGCGCGCGGTTTGTTCCCCGCCGCCGCGGCTCAAGGCGTGGAGGCCGCGGGTCCGATACCACGGATCGGAGCCGGCCGCGTTCGGCGGGCTCGCGTTTCGCGCCCCCGGCCACCCGCGCTCCCCGCCATGACCGACGTGCTCGCCCAATCCGAAATCGACGCCCTGCTGGAGGCGGTGGACACCGGCGAGGTCGAGGAGACGCGCGAGACGATCCAGATCTTCAGCCGCCGCCCGGTGCGCGACATCGAGAAACTCGAGGTCCGCCCGTACGACTTCAAGCGGCCCGAGCGCGTGGGCAAGGACCAGATGCGCGCCCTCCAGACGCTGCACGAGGCGTTCGGGCGGAACTTTGGCGCGCAACTCTCGGGCTTCCTGCGCACCATCGTCGAGGTCAAGGTCGCGTCGTGCGAGCAGATGACCTACGGCGAGTTCATCTCCGGGCTGCCCAACCCGACCGCGTTCAACCTGCTCTACGCCTCCCCGCTCGACGGCGCGATGTGCCTCGAGATCAGCCCGCTGATCATCTACCCGATCATCGATCGCCTGCTGGGCGGCTCGAACCAGGAACTGTTCATCCCGCAGCGCGCCATGACCGCGATCGAGGAGCGGCTGGTGCAGCGGATCCTGAGCCGCGCGATCACCGCGCTCGACGAGTCGTGGGCGAGCATCAAGGCGCTGCAGTTCCGCCTGGGCGAGAGCGAGAGCAACCCGCAACTCGTGCAGATCGTGCCGCCCAACGAGGTCGTGGTCGTCGTCGGGTTCGAACTCAAGATGACCAGCCGCGCCGGCACGATGAACCTGTGCATCCCCTACAACGTCATCGAGCCGCTGATGGGCGAACTCAGCAAGCAGTCGTGGTTCAACATGGGGATGACCAGCCACGGCAAGCAGTTCTCCAAGCGCATCGGCGGGCAACTCTCGCGCGCCACCATGGAGATCACCGGCGTCCTCGCCGAGACGTCGATCACCCTCCGCGACCTGATGAACCTCTCGCCCGGCGACCTGATCGTCACCGAGAAGCCCGCGAAACTCCCCGCCGTGCTCTCGGTGGAGGAGCAGCCCAAGTTCCTGGTGAACATCGGGCAGCACAAGGGCGGCCGCGCGATCAAGGTGCTCCGGGCGGTCTCGCCCGACGACCGCGTCTGAGGGTCAGAGCGCCCGCTCGACCATCGCCACGCCCTCGTCCACGTCGTCGGCGATCTTGAACTTCGCCAGCAACTTCACGATGTCGAGCATGCTGCGCAGGCTCTCGGAGAGACTCGCGAGCACCAGCGGCGCCCGGACGTCGTGGCAGTGCTCGGCGATCTGCAGCAGCGAGGCGATCCCGATCGAGGTGATCAGTTCCACGTCGGTGCAGTCGAGCACGACCCCCGCGTCGTCGCGGTTGGGCACGCCCCGGCAGACGCTCTCGGTCACCGATTCCGCCGTCACATGATTGAGACGCTCGGGGAGCCGGAACACCAGGATGTTGCGATCGGGACCCGCGAGATGGCTGTCGTGCGTGGGCATGGGAACCCCGGAGCATCCGCACGCCGCCCGATCGGGTCAACTCCGGCCCCGGCTCGCCCGATACCGCCCCGATGCGGGGTTTGACCCAGAACCCCGCGTTTGGCTACTGTTCCAGCGAGCGGACGGCCGCTCCGACCGACCGGCATGGGGCCGGCGGCGATTTGCTTTTGAGGCGACATGATGCACACGGTCCGCAACGATGCGCGCTGACGCCGCCGAGGTTCGACGCCCCGGCCCTGACGCGATCGCGCGCCGCGACGCTCGGAGCACGCCGATGGCCTGACCAAGCCCTCCATGCTTGGAACGGCTCACGGCCTCCGTCGCGAGCCCCCTTCGCCCCCTGCCCGGGCGAAGGCGCCGCGGACCACGCGCGTCACCCTCGCCGTGGTCCTTGTTCTTTTCTCCGGGGAACCGCCCCGGCGCACGCGAGCGACATCCAGACAACACGAGGCGGCCCCCGCCGCCGACAACCGAGACAGCCATGAACACCCAGGAAATGCTCCGCCTCCTCGACTCCATCGCCCGCGACCGCAAGGTCGATCGCGAGGCCCTCATCAGCGACCTCGAAGTCGCGATGGTGACCGCCGCGCGCAAGCACTACAACTCGCTCGACACCGAGGAGTTCACCTGCGAGATCGATCGCCTCACCGGCGAGATGCGCATGACCCGCCACGGCGAGCCCCTGTCGCTCGCGCCCGAGGCGCTGGGGCGCATCGCGGCGCAGACGTTCAAGCAGGTCATGATCCAGCGCTTCCGCGAGGACGAGCGCAACTCGCTCTACGAGGAGTTCTCCGGCCGCGTTGGCGACATCGCGATCGGCGCCGTGCAGCGCTACGAGGGCGGCGCGCTCGTCGTCACCATCGACCGTGCCGAGGCGTTCATGCCCCGCTCCGAGCAGATCCCGGGCGAGCAGTTCCAGCCCGGCGACCGCGTCCGCGCCCTGATCCTCGACGTCCGCGACGCGGGCAATCAGGTCAAGATCGTGCTGTCGCGCGGCCACCCGGACTTCATCAAGAAGTTGTTCGAGGTCGAGGTCCCCGAGGTCGCCGAGCGCATCATCGAGATCAAGGCCATGGCCCGCGAGGCCGGCTACCGCACGAAGATGGCCGTCGCCTCGATCGACTCGAAGGTCGACGCCGTCGGCGCGTGCGTCGGCGTCCGCGGCTCGCGCATCAAGAACATCGTCGACGAACTCAACGGCGAGAAGATCGACATCGTCCGCTGGAACGAATCGTCGTCGATCCTGATCCAGAACGCGCTCAAGCCCGCGATCGTGTCCGAAGTCTCGCTGTGCTTCGAACTCGGCCGCGCCACCGTCGTCGTGCCCGACGACCAGTTGTCGCTGGCGATCGGCAAGCGCGGGCAGAACGTCCGTCTCGCGGCGCGCCTCACCGGCTGGGACATCGACATCCTCACGCCCGGCGAGTTCGACAAGGGCATCGAGACGATGGCCGAGACCCTCAGCGGCCTCGAGGGCGTCACCGAGGAGATGCTCGACCGCCTCGCCGCGATGGGCATGGTCAGCGTCTTCGACATCGAGGAGGTCGGCGTCAGCGTGCTGACCGAGGAACTCGAGATCGGCGAAGACCTCGCGAACACCATGGCCCAGGCCGCGGGCGAGCGCGCCAAGGTCGTCGCGGAGCAGCAGGAGAAGGAACGCGCCGAGGCCGAGGCCCGCAAGAAGGCCGAGGAAGAGGCCGCGTCGCGCCTGCTGGGCGATTTCGATTCGCCTCCGCCGCAGGTCGACGAGGCCAGCGACGCCCGCGCCGCCGCCATCCTGGGCGAGGACTCGGACGACAACGCGTCGTAACGCTTCATCCCTCCCGCGCACCACGCACCATCATCTGAACGACGATCCGACACGACCGAAGACTGCACGAACGACACCGCGGAGAAGACCTTGGCCAAGCGCGTCTACGAACTCGCGAAAGAACTCGAGATCCCCTCGAAAGTGATCCTGGAGAAGTGCACCGCCGAAGGCATGCCCGGGCTCCAGAACCACATGTCCAGCATCACCGCCGGACAGGAAGCCACCATCCGCGAATGGTTCGACAGCAGCACGGGCGGCACCGCGGTCGAGACCGCCGCCAAGGTCGACATCGATCAGGTCCGCGTGCCCGGCAAGGCCCGGCGCAAGGCCGCCGCCAAGAAGGCGCCCCCCGCCGATCACGACGAGACGGACAACGGCACGGTCACCGAGGCCGCGCCGCCCGCGAAGGCCGAGCCGAAGAAGGTCGAAGCCCCCGCCAGGCCGGCCGAGAAGCCCGCGGCTCCGGCGGCATCGGCTCCTCCCTCGACGCCGCCCGCGCCCCCGAAGGCGCCCGAGCAGCCCAAATCCGAAGCGCCCAAGCCAAGGCCCGTCGAGGCGCCGCGCCCCGCGGCGTCCGCGCCCGCCGAGCCGTCAGCAACACCCGCGAAGGCCGATGACGAGGCCGCGACCGACAAGCCCGGCGCGAACCCCGTCATGAACGTGCCCGAGCGCCCCAAGGTCGTGAAGCCCGCGGGGCAGAAACTCGACGTCAAGACCCCCGCCAGACTCTCTGGCCCGAAGATCGTCCGCGTCGAAGCGCCGGACGTGGTCGACGTCCCCGGACCCAGGCGCAGCAGCGGAGGCGGCGGCCCGTCCATCCCCTCGGCGCGCGGCCCGCGCGGCGGCGCGGGCGTCGGACCCGCCCGCGGCGGCGAGGACGACGCCTCACGGCGCAACAAGCGCCGCGGCCCCGGAGGCAAGGGCGGACGCGACGGCGGCGCCGGCGGACGCGAATGGCGCAGCGCCGACCTCATCGAACGCGAGGAACGCCTCGCCCGCGCCGGCGGATTCATCCGTCAGCGCCGACGCGACGCCGAGGGCAAGGGCGGACGCGGCGAACGCGCCACCACCGCCGCCCAGACCGGCGGCCCGGTCCGCATCGCCGCGCCCTTCTCGATCAAGGACCTCTCGTCGGCCACCGGCATCAAGGCGTCCGAGATCGTCAAGAAACTCTTCATGCAGGGCGTCATGGCCACGGTCAACTCGGGCATCGAACCCGAGAAGGCCCAGGAGATCATGATCGACTACGACATCGAACTCGAGGTCGTCGCGGCGCGCACCGCCGAGGACGTCGTCACCGAAGAGTTCGGCGAGCGCGAGACGCTTGACGAGCGCCCCCGCTCCCCCGTGGTCACCATCCTCGGCCACGTCGACCACGGCAAGACCTCGCTGCTCGACAAGATCCGCAAGGCCAATGTGGCCGCGGGCGAGGCCGGCGGCATCACCCAGGCCACCAGCGCCTTCCGCGTTCCCGTCGAGGTCGCTGGCGACACCAAGTACGTCACCTTCCTCGACACGCCCGGCCACGAGGCGTTCACCGCCATGCGTTCGCGCGGCGCCAACATGACCGACGTCGTCGTGCTCGTCGTCGCCGCCGACGACGGCGTCATGCCCCAGACGGTCGAGTCGATCAACCACGCGAAGGCCGCGGGCGTGCCCATCGTCGTCGCGCTCAACAAGATCGACAAGCCCGAAGCCACCGACTCCAACGTCCAGCGCATCCTCGGCCAACTCGCCGAGAAAGGCCTCAACCCCTCCGAGTGGGGCGGCGATACGGAAGTCGTTCGCACCTCCGCGCAGACGGGTCAGGGCATCCAGGACCTGCTCGAGAACCTCGACTACCAGGCCCAGTTGCTCGACCTCAAGGCCGACTTCAAGGGCCCCGCGCACGGCACGGTCATCGAGTCGCGCATGGAAGAGGGCCGCGGCGCCACCGCGAACATCCTCATCCAGAACGGCGAACTGTCCGTCGGCGACTTCATCGTCGCCGGCCGCGCGTTCGGCAAGGTCCGCGACATCACGTCCGACCGCGGCGAGCGCATCAAGTCCGCCGGGCCCGCCGCCGCGATCCAGATCTCCGGCCTCGACGAACTCCCCGACGCGGGCGACAAGTTCTACGTGGTCGACTCGCTCAAGAAGGGCCAGCAGGCCGCCGAGCAGCGCCGCCACCGCGAGCGCGAACGCGAACTCGCCGCGCCCAAGGCCACGCTCGACTCGATCCTCTCGCAGCTCAAGGAGGGCGAGCGCAAGGAACTCCTCGTCGTCATCAAGGCCGACGTGCAGGGCTCCGTCGACGTGCTCCGCGAGAGCATCCAGGGCGTCAGCGGCGAGAACGTCACCGTCCGCGTGCTGCACGCGGCGGTGGGCGGCGTGAACGATTCGGACGTCATCCTCGCCGAGGCGTCCGGCGCCATCATCGTCGGCTTCAACGTCATCCCCTCCGCCAAGGCGCGCCGGCTCGCGGAGGACAAGGGCGTCGAGATCCGCACCTACCAGGTCATCTACGACATCGTCGACGACATCAAGGGCATCGCCGAGGGCCTCCTCGAACCCGAGATCCGCCAAGAGATCATCGGCCACGCCGAGGTCCGCAAGGTCTTCAAGGTCTCCCGCGTCGGCGCCATCGCCGGCTGCTACGTCACCGACGGCTCCATCGAGCGCAACGCCTTCATCCGCGTCACCCGCGGCGACATCGTCATCGAGAACGACCGCCTCCTCGAGCAGCTCAAGCGATTCAAGGACGACGCCAAGGAAGTCCGCATGGGCCAGGAGTGCGGCATGAAGATCGTCGGTTACGACGACATCAAGGAAGGCGACATCCTCGAGTGCTACAAGAAGGTCGAGGTCAAGCGCTCGCTCTGACCCGCCGCGAGTGAACCGCCATGTTCGTCGGCGTCCTCCAGTTCGAGTTGGTCATCAAGCAGAGCAGCAGTCTCAAGGACAAACGCCGCGTGGTCCGCTCCGTGAAGGACAAACTGCACCGAGAGCACCAGGTCGCCGTCGCCGAGGTCGCCGCGCTCGACTCGCTGAACCTTGCCGTGCTCGGGCTCGCCGCGGTCTCGAACTCGGGCGCGTACATCCACTCGCTGTTCGACCGCATCGTCGCCAAACTCGAACGCACGCCCAACGCGACCCTCGCCGCCTGCCAGCGCGACGTCTTCAAAGGCGATCAACTGCCCGGCGAGGCGACCGACGATCGCGGCGACCCGCTCTGGGACGCCAGCGAGCGCCGCGACCCGGAGGAACCGGCCCAGTGAGCCACCGCAAAGAGCAACTCGCCTCCGCGATCCACCGCGCCGTGCAGACGGTCATCAGCCGCGGGCTCAACGACCCGCGCGTCCGCGGCATGATCTCGGTGACCCGCGTCAGCGTCAGCGAGGACAAGCGAAACGCCACCATCTTCATCAGCGTGATGCCCGCCGAGCACGCCGACCTGACGATGCACGGCCTCAAGGCCGCGGGCACGCACATCCGCCGCGAGGTCGGCGAGATCGTGGACGTCTTCAAGTTGCCCGTGTTCACGTTCAAGCACGACAAGCAGTTCCAGAAGCAGGCCGAAGCCCTCGCCGCGATCGCGAAGGCCCGCGCCGAGGGCGACGACCAGCCCGCCGACACCCCCGGGGAGGACACGCCGTGACCGGCTTCGACGCCGAGAAGTTCGACAAACTGATCGCCTCTCGCGCCCCGAAGACCCCGCCCCCGGCGTTCAACGCCGACGCGGAGGGCGCCATCGAGTCGCTCCTCGTGCACTCGTTCCTGCTCTACGACTCCAGCGCCGACGCCGCCGACCGCGCGATGAAGAAACTCGTCGGCTCGTTCGTCGACTTCAACGAACTCCGCGTCGCGCGCGAGGACGACATCGCCGCCGCCATCGGCGTCCGGTACCCCGGCGTCTCGGAGCGCGCGGCATTGCTCAAGCGCGCCCTCAACGCCGTGTTCGACCGCGAGCACGCGGTCTCGCTCGTCGGGCTGCTTTCCAAGAACAAACGCGACGCCAAGCAGTACCTCGCCTCCCTCGACGGCTGCAACGCCTACGTCTCCTCACGTGTGCTCCTGCTGGGCTGCACCGGGCACGCCGTTCCCGTCGACGGGCTGCTGCTCTCGCGCCTTCAGGACGCGTCCGCGCTGGAGGATGACGTCGATCTCGACCGCGCGGTCTCGCTGCTGGAGCGCCACGTCAAGGCGGCCGACGCGTACGTCACGCACCTCGCCCTCGAAGCGCTCCGCGAGGAGCCCGCCAAGCCGAAGCCCAAGAGCCGCGCCCCAGCGAAATCCGGGAAGTCATCGTGAACCGATCCGTCCGCCGTGCCGCGCCGCTCACCGTCCTGCTCGCGCTGGCCGCGGGGCTCGCGGCCTCGTGCTCGTCGGTCCCGTCGGGATCGACCGGCGCCGAACGCCTCGACGCCATGGCCGCGGGCGAGACGGTGCGCGATCCGCGCACGCCGCGCGAGATCACGCCGCCGCCGGGCATCCCGGATGCGCTGACCGCGCCGGCGTCGCTGAATCCCGCCGCGCGCGTGCCGCTGGAGCGGGCGCTCGAACTCGCCGCGGAGCGCGACGTGGATCTTCCCGAGGCGCCCGCGCCCGCCGCGCTGAGCGAAACGCTGCGACTGAGCGCGACGCGCATGTACACCCAGGCCCGCGCCGCGCTCCTCGCGGACCGGACCGAGGAGGCCGCCGACCTGTACGCGCGCGTCGTCGCGATCGACCCCCGCGCCGCCGACGCGTGGGAGACGCTCGCCGGCATCCGCGGCTCCCAGGGCGATCAGGCCGCCGCGCTCGAAGCGTGGCGCAACGCGCTCGCGATCGAGCCCACGAGTGTGCGTGCGCTCGAACAGGTCGGCGCCGCCGCGTTCCGGCGCGGCGAGTTCGAGCAGGGCCTCGCGCTGCTCGCGCGGGCGCGGCTTGGCGTCGACGAAACCACCGACCCCGCGCTGCCCTACCTCCTCGATGCGTCTCTTGCCGAGGCGTTCGAGCAGTCGGGCGCGCTGCTGGCCGCGGCGCAGGCCGCCGAACGCGCCGCCTCCGCGCCCGCGCCGTTCGACCGCCCCACCACCGAGCAGCGTCGCCTCCTCGGCCTGCTTCGTCAACGCGGCCTCCTGCTCCGCGGCGCAGGCGACATGCTGCTCAAGCTCGGGCGTCCGGCCGACGCCGCCGACGCCTACGCCCGCGCGCTCGACCTCGGCGACATCGACGCGAGCCCGACCCTCGCCCGCGCGATCTACTCCTATCGCCTTGTCGGGGCCGACGCTTCCGCGGCGCACACTCTGGTGCGCACGCTCGAACGTTCCGGCGGCCGGATCGACGCGCTCGGCCTGCGCCTCGTGGAATATCTCGCGGACTCGCTGCCGTCGC
>JBQLZI010000039.1:0-12965 GCA_052168195.1 Phycisphaerales bacterium | reverse complement strand
GGCGACATCTTCGAGGAGATGTTCGGGGTTCGCCCCGACGCGCCGCGGGGGCGAGCACGGCGGACGCACTCGCGCCCCGAGCCGCCGCGCGACGTCGAGCACGAGATCACGGTCCCGTTCGATCTGATGCTGACCGGCGGCAAGTGGACGGTGCAGGTCACGCGCCCGTCCGGGGACGAGACGATCGAGGTGACCATCCCCAAGGGCGTGCAGGATGGGGCGCGGCTGCGCCTCCGCGGGAAGGGCGAGCGAGGACGCGGGGCACGCCACGAAGCGCCTGGTGATTTGTTGCTGCGGATACGCGTGGCGCCGCACCCGCGGTACGAGCGGTCGGGCAACGACATCACGTCGACGCTGCCGCTGTCGATCGTCGAGGCGACGCTCGGGGGCAAGATCCCGGTGCGCACGCCGCGCAACGGCGAGGTGGAACTCACCGTTCCGCCGGGAACGCCCAGCGGGTCGCGTCTGCGGCTGCGCGGGCGCGGCGTGGAGACGGCGAAGGGCGAGGCGGGGGACTTCTACGCGGTCGTGAAGATCGTGCCGCCCAAGGACCTCGCCGAGGAGGATCGCGCCGCGCTCGAGGCGATGCGCGCGCGGATCGGGCATCCCGAGCGGGAGTAACGCTTATTCGCTGACCGCCGCGAACGCGGTGGCGACGAACGGCCGGGTGGCCATCGGGGCGCCGCGGCTGGCGCGGTTCTCCGCGATGACGGTCATGAGGTCGTTGCGCGCGGATTCGGCTTCCGATTCGGCGCGGAAGGAGCCCACCTGGACGAGGTACAGCACGCCCTCGCCCGAGGCGCCGACTCCGCGTCGTTCCACGATGCGCGGCGAGCCCAGGTTCAGCCGAGCGGTCTCGTCGGAGTACGAATCGGCGGCGCGCTGGGCGTTGACCCGAGACGCGAAAGCGCCGAGTTGCACGGTGTAGCCCTTGCGCCCGAGGGACGCCAGCGCGGACTGCACGTTCGACGAGAGCGAAGGCGAATCGGAGAGCCCCTTGGCGATCAGATACTGCGTGCGGGCGCGGTCGAGGCGACCCATCGCTTCGTAGGCCTGCCCCGCGAAGAAACTCGAGCGGGCCGCCTCGTCGCCCGAGAGTTGCGCCGACGCCGTGGAGAGCAGGGCGGCGGCGCGGACATGGTCGCCCTCGTTGAGCGCGATGAGACCGAGGCCGGCGCGGGCGCGGCCGGCGATCTCGGGATCGCTGGAGCGTTCGACCTCGCGGAACCACATCTTCGCGTCGCCGTTCTGGCCGAGCGCCTGGGCGGAAAGCCCGGCGATGAGCATGGCGCGCTGCTTGTCGGCGCCCTCGGCGATGGCCGCCGCGTCGCGCGCTGCGCGGTACGCGGCCGAGTACCGCCCCGCGGCGTATTCGGTGGTCATGGCTTCGAGGGCCGGGCCCTGATAGCCGCGCCCGGAGGACCGTTGCCCGGTCGTCGAGTCGGCGTACACGCCGTCGCCGCTTCCAGACGACGAGCAGCCCACCGCGGCGAGGGCCGCGACGAGGCAGGCGACGGGGGCGAGACGGCGTAGGGCTCGGGAGGCGGTCATGGGGCGGGCTCTCTCGGAGGTGGGGCTGGCGGGGCGCACGATGTGCGCATCCTTTGCATCGACCACGGGCCGGTCCACGCTTGACGCGCCGCGGCTCGAACACGGGCGGCCCGGGACGGTATCGTTTTCGACGATGAGTCTGCACTGGCCCATTCTGCGCCGTTTGACCACCCACCCCGGCTCCGTCGTGGCGGTGGACGATTTCAAGACATGGCGCGGGCTGGAGATGCTGATCGCGGCCTTCCACCTCGCCGACGCCCTCGAGGACCGGTGCCGGACCGACACGATCGGGATCATGCTCCCCACGAGCGGATTGGCCCCCGCGGCGATGCTCGCGGGGTGGATGCTCGGGAAGACCGTCGTGCCGCTGAACTTCCTGCTGCGCCGCGACGAACTCCAGCACGTCGTCTCCGACTGCGGGACCGACACCGTCGTGACCGTGCAGCCGATGCTCGATTACGTCGCGACGGGCGGGCGCATCCCGACCGGCGTGAACTACCTGAAGGTCGAGGACGTGAACATGAAGCGCGTTCCGCGGCCGCGCTGGCCCTCGCTGCGCGGGGTGGGGGAGTCGGAACGCGAGCCGGCGGTAGTGCTCTACACGAGCGCAACGAGCGGGAAGCCCAAGGGCGTGGTGCTGACGCATCGCAACCTCTCCGCGAACGTCGCGCAGTGCGTCGAATGGGCGGACTTCACCGCCAGGGACACGCTGGTGGGCGTGCTGCCCCAGTGCCACTCGTTCGGTCTGACGGTGCTGACGCTCCTGCCGCTGACGGTGGGGTGCAAGGTGGTGTACAGCGCGAAGTTCGTGCCGGCGCAGGTCGTGCGGCTTATCCGCGAGCACCGGCCCACGCTGTTCGTCGCAATCCCCACGATGTACGGCGCGCTGCTGAGCGTGAAGAACGCGACGGCGGATGATTTCTCGTCGATCAAGTTCCTGGTCTCGGGCGGGGAGCCGTTGCCGGAGGCGATCGCGCACCGCTTCGAGGAGCGATTCAAGAAACGCATCGCGGAGGGCTACGGATTGACGGAGACCGCGCCGGTGACGAACTGGTGCAGGCCCCACGAGTTCAAGCCCAGCAGCGTGGGAAAGCCCCTTCCGGGCGTGCGGCAACGCATCGTCGAGACGCTCCCCGACGGGATGGAGCGCGACCTGCCCCCCGGCGCCGATGGCGAGGTGCGCATCAAAGGCCCGAACGTCTTCGAGCGGTACCTGAACCTCCCCGATGAGACGGCCGCGGCGTTCGATGCGCACGGCTGGTTCAGGACCGGGGACATGGGGCGCTTCGACGAGGAGGGGCACCTGTCCATCACCGGGCGCATTAAGGAGATGCTCATCGTCGGCGGGGAGAACGTGTTTCCGCGCGAGATCGAGGAAGCGATCAACCTGCATCCCGCGGTGGCGATGTCCGGCGTCATCGGCGTACGCGACGACGCGCGGGGCGAGGTTCCCGTCGCGTTCGTGCAACTGCGCGAAGAGGCGTCGGCGACCGAGAAAGAACTGCGCCAGTGGTGTCGCGAGCGGATCGCGAACTACAAGGTGCCCTCGCAGGTGGTGTTCATGGACGATCTGCCGAAGGGGCCGACGGGCAAGGTGCTGCGCCGCGCGCTCAAGGACTACCTGTCCGAACCGAGTTTCCAGTCTCCGGAGTGAGCGGGCCGCAAAGGACAACGGCCGACCCCGGGGGTGAAGGGTCGGCCGTCGTCGGTTGGTGTCGCGTTGACGAAGAGAATCAGTTCAGGCAGTCGCGTCCGAAGAAGGTCAGGACGGTGTTGAGGTCGTCGAAGTTGACGACTTCGTCGCCGTTGACGTCGCCGGGCAGGCCTGCGCCGGTCTGGCCGTAGGACGTGAGCACGAGGTTGAGGTCGGCGAAGTTGACGAGGCCGTCGGCGTTAAGGTCGGCGGGGCACTCGACGAACGCTTCATTGCCCGAGAAGTCGTCGGGGAGCGTGTCGGCGTTCTCCGGATCCATCTCGGTGTCGCGGTCGACGTCGGTGCGCGAGCGAGCGGCGTAGACGGGCCCTTCCATCGGGAGCCCGTTGAATGGCGAGTCCTCGACGAGCACCCAGCGATCGTTCTCGTCCTTCATCATCTCGTAGGAGACGCCGTCGGCGGTCAGCAGCACGCCGGTGTCGGTGAACGATCCGCCGGTGATCGGGCCGTTCGCGCCGGGGATGGAGATCACCTCGACGTCGAAGACGTCTTCGCCGCGATCGGCGTTGGCCTGGATCGCGGGCAGGAGAAGGTACGCGGCCGTGCTCGCCTCGGTCGCGATCAGCACGCTGCCGTCACCGGGGCGGACGTCGATGTTGCCCGTGCGGTTCATGGGCACGCCCACGGGGATGTCCTGGAGAATCGGCGGGACGCCCGCGGGCAGGTCCGCGGGATAACGCACGAGTTGCCGGGTGCGAGATTGCAGGAGCACGACCTGATCGTTCAGATCGTCGTAGGCGATCGCGGACAGGATCGGGTCGACGTTCATGGTCGCTTCGACGTAGTCCTGATCGGGCTGGTTGGGGTTCGCGCAGTAGATGGTTCCGCCCGCGAGCATGTAGACGCGGTCAAACCGGGACGTCGCGATCCCGTTGAGCGGGCCATCGACCTGGGCCAGCGGGGTGTGCGCTTTTTCGACCGTGTCGTAGCAGAAGAGCCCCACGGTGTTCTCGTCGATCATCTCGGCGACGTGCATGATCTGCGTGGGGTTCATGCCCATCATGCCTTGGCGGATCCGCCACCCGAACGGCGCGGGGATGAGATCTTCGTCTGCCATGCCGGGATTCGCGAAATTGATTCGCCACAGCCGGAGACTGAATCCGTTTGGAATAGGCGCGAGCGCGACGTAGGGCAGGATCATGTAGTTGCCGTAGATGTAGCCGTTGGTGTTGCCCGAGCCGTATCCGTTGATGCGGGACATCAGCGCGGGCGCGTTGCCGTTGGGGAAGACGACGATGTCCTGCACGGCGTACTCGTTGCGGATGAACGACGACTGCACGGCCAGCGTGTCGCCGCTCGGCGTCCACGCGGGGTCGTGGATGCCGATGAGCTGGCTGCTGCCCGAGCGCGCCGCCCTGACCATGGAGACGGCGTGGCCGCCGTTGCGGTCGATGAAGGGGAAGTCTGAGACGTCATACCAGCCGACGCGGGGGATGATGAGCGCGTTGGAGTTGATGGCCTGACTCGCGAGCGTGGAGAGCCGGGGGAAGCCGGCCGACGTGTTGCCCGTGATGGCCCAGACGAACGCCCGGCCAGAGAGCCACGCGCCGCCGCCCGAGGCGCCGCCGGACGGCCCCGTGCCGCCGTTGGGATCGGTGCCTTGCAGAATGCCCAGCACGATGAGGTTCGTGGAGATCTCGTTGAATCCCCACGGCGGGGGGCCGGGGGGCTGGCTGGGGTTGCCGCGGCGGGCGATGTACGCCGACCAGTTCATGAAACTGGTGGGAACGCAGTAGTTGGAGCCGTTCGACGGCAGGTTGTTGCGGCGCTGATCGAAGTCCGGGACGTAAACAATTCGGTAGTTGAACTGCGTGGACGAACCCCACTGCGCGTCGGTGACGTTCGCGTGGGTGGTGCTGGCGCCAACATGCGTCAGGCACGCGGCAGCGGCCACGCCGAGGGCGGCGCGCAGCGCTCGTGGACATCGGATCATGGTTTCGGTCTCCTCTTCCAGTCTGGTGGAGCCGCCGGGACCGGTGCGCGTCGTCCCGATGAGTGTCGGCTCGACTGTCAGAAGCGCACGCTACCCCGGGCGCGGAGAAGGTCAGAAAGAAAATGCCCTCTTGTGGGTGAAACCCGGGGAAAGAGCGGGTCAACGAAAGGGATGATCCTCATGGTGTGCCGGAGCGACAACCATTGCGCAGCAGGCGACTTGATGCCGCAGTACGCGAGGCGGACCGGTGATGTGCAAGAACTGCGGGTCAGCCGCAGTCGACGCCGAAGTTGCTGAGAACGGTGTTGAGGTCGCTGAAGTCCACGTCGCCGTCACCGTCGGTGTCGCCGGGCGGGTTGGCGCCGTTCTGGCCGAACGATGTGAGCACGGCGTTGAGGTCGGTGAAGTTCACGACGCCGTCGCCGTTGATGTCCGCCGGGCAGGCGGCAACATGTGTTGCGCCGGTGAAGTCGAACGCGATCACGTCGGCGTTCGCGGGGTCGTTCGCCGCGGCGCGATCAACGTCCGCGCGCGAGCGTCCGGCGTAGATCTTGCCTGTCGACGCCGGGATGTTATGAAAGGGCGAAGCGGAATCGAGCAGCCAGACGTTGTTGGCGTCTGGCGTGAGTTCGCGCATGCGCCCGTTCGCGACGAGGATCACGCCCCGATCAGTGAAGGAGCCGCCCGTGATGGGGAAGGTGTTCCCGGGGATCGTGATGGTTTCGACGATCGGCGCGGCGCCGGGGACGGGCTTCATCAGGAAGGCGCTGGTCGATGCTGGCGTCGCGATGAGCACGCTCCCGTCGCCGGCGCGGATGTCGATCTCGCCCTCGGTTCCGACCGGTATCTGCGTTGGAATCGACTGGAGGATCGGCGTCGCTCCATTCAGCGACTGATCCACGCGCACGAGACGCCGGTCCGCCGGTCGAAGCCCGACGACCTGATCGTTGAGATCGTCGTACGCGAGGTCGACGATGCCCAGACCGGTGACCTGTGACGCCTCGACGGGGGCCGAGGCGTTGTTCGGGTTGACGCGCGACAGCGTGCGCCCCTGCTGCACAAAGATCGTGTCGAAGCGCGAGGGGACCGCGTCAATGAAGTCGTCGCCGAGGGTGAGCAGCGTGGTGTGGGTCTCGTCGGCCATGCTGTACCGAGCGAGTTTTCCTCCCGGGCTGAACGCGTTGTTCGCGGTGTAGAAGTACTCGGCGGGGCTCATGCCCTGGAAGACCGTGGTCACCGCGCCGAGCGAGGGGTTGCTGATCGTCGTGGTCTGCACGCCCGCGTTCGAAAACCCGAGCGAGTGGATCTGGAAGTTGAAGGAGACGGGAGTAAGCACGACGTACGGAATGATGTAATACGCCCCGTAGATGTAGCCGCCGCCGTACCCCATGATGCGCGACATGGCAAGCGGGATCAGCGAGCCGTCAGGGAAGACGAGGCGCTCTTCCACGGCGTAGTCGTTCCGTGTGAACTGCGACTGCACACTGAGCGAGTCGCCGGGCGGCCAAGCGGGATCATGAATACCGATGATCTGGTTCGTCGATCCGGCGGCCGCGGCGCGCACCATCGACACCGCGTGACCACCCCCACGCTCGATCACGGGGTAGTCGTCCTCGTTGTACCACCCCACGCGCGGCACGACGAGGCAGTTTCCGTTGATCGCGTTGTTCGCGAGCGTCCGCAGGCGCGGGAAGCCGTTCGAGGTATTTCCCGTGACGACGATGCAGAACGCGCGCCCCGCGAGCCAATTGCTCGCGCCGGCGACGCCGCCGCTCGGATCCGTTCCGCCATCGGGATCGGTGCTCATCGCGACGCCGAGGAGGTTGATGTTGAGGGTGATCTCCGTGTAGCCCCATGGCGGAGCGCCGGGGAGTTGCCCGGGGTTGCCGCGGCGCGCGATGTACGCCGACCAGTTGATGAAACTCGTGGGCACGCAGTAGTTCGAGCCGTTGACCGGCAGCGTCGAGCGGCGCTGGTCAAAGTCGGGAACGAACGAAACGCGATACGCGAACTGGGTGTTCGAGATCCAAACCGCGTCAACGACGTTCGCGGTCGCCGGTTTCCCGGCGCACGCGACGAGCCCGCAGCACGCTGCGAGGGCCAGATGCTTCGATTGCATGGGGGTGTTCTCTCCGAGTCCCGGGCCGCGGGGCCTTTCACGATCCGGCGCGGCCTTCCGGGAGCAAGCGCGGATTCTCTCGCGCGACGGAAGTGGGGGCAATAGAAAAAGTTAGGGTCCCCGGCGTCCAAGCCCCGCGGCGCGCCCACCCAAAACGACGACCGCCCGCGGCGGGTTGCGTCGCGGGCGGGTCGTGAATGCCCAGGAGAGGACTCGAACCTCCACCCCGTTTAACCAGGACCAGCACCTCAAGCTGGCGCGTCTGCCAATTCCGCCACCTGGGCAATGCTGTGCCGCGGAGGGGCCTCAGGAAGGCCGTTCCGCGGGAGGGGCGGGAGTATACCCCGCGTCCCCCACCTGTCGACCGTTCTCGAAGGTTCGGCGAAGGTGGGGGCGGAACTCATCACGCGAGCCAGCGCCCGCCGTCGAGCCGCACGATCTCTCCGGTGATGTACCCGGCCTCCAGAGCCAGCCAGCGGACGGTCTCGGCGGCGTCCTCTGGCGTGCCGGCGCGGCCCAGCGGGACCCGTTTGAGATACGCCCGCTGCGCGGCGTCGTCGGACTCGTAGCCCTCTTCGGGCCACGCCACGACGCCGGGGGCGACGCCGTTGACCCTGACCTCGGGCGCGAGCGCCCTTGCCAGCGTGCGGACCATCTCCGCCAGGGCGGCTTTGGACATCGAATACGCGAGGAAGTCCTCGCGCGGCCTGCCCATCGCGTGGATGTCGCACATCGCGACGACGGCCCCGCCTGCCGGCAACATGGATGCACGAAGTCGATCGGCCACGGCTTTGGTCAGCAGCGCCGGAGCGAGCGCGTTGACGCGGTAGTGTTCAAGGGCCTGCGCGGGCGTGAGTTCCTCGAACGGCGTCGGGCCGTAGACCGACGCGTTGTGCACGAGCACGTCGATGCGGGGAAGGTCGCGCGCAAGGGCCTCTCCCGTGCGCACGACGGCGTCGAGGTCGTTCAGGTCGAGTTCGATCGCCCGCCCGCCGAGTTCGTCCGCGGCCCGTTTCGCCGCCGTGTCGCTCGTGTGGTAGGTCAGCAGGACATCACACCCCGCCTCGGCGAGTCGCCCGCAGATCGCGCGTCCGACGCGTTTGGCGCCCCCCGTGACCACCGCGATGGGCCTGGATCCGTCGAACGCCGTCATCGCGGCTTCCACTTTCCGTGTGACCCCGGCCCCCCGGGCGGATCATCGTCGTGCGGCGGGGGGTCGCGGTCGTCGGGGAGCGGGGGACCCTTGCCGCGAATCTCGGAGGGCTGGATCTTCAGCCGACGAGCGGACTCGGCCCAGGCGTCGGCGTGCTCGGTCCGACGGGCCTTGATCTCGTCCCGGCGGATCCGCGCCCGGCGGCGGGCGGTGATGACCCCGATCAGCACCACGAACACGAACAGGACGATCGTCAGCACCGCCAGAAGGTGCAGCGCGTTGATGGCCCGGTCGGGGGTGGGTGTCTGGGCTGCCAGCACGTGGATCATCGCGTGAAGGATACGCGTGGCTGGTGCAGGACCGGCCCGAAGAGCGCCCGAACACCCCGGGGAACATTCTGGGACGATCGCCCGTCGTATTCGCATTCGCACACACAGACCAATCGGGGCCACGACGATCACTTCGGACCCTCCAACGCCTGTGCGGGTTAGTGAGGGCCCGGGTAAACCCTGTGGGCCCCTCGGCTTTCAGGCCGCGGGAGCGACGCCCGATGATCGCGGAGGCCCGACCCGGCACGCAGCCGGCCCACCGGCTCCCTGTAGGATGAACAGCATGCACACCGCACGAGTGAATCGGAGCGTGACGAGCGGCCTTCGCGGGCGAGTTCTCGGCACGCTTGGCGTCCTCGCGGCCGGACTGATCGGCCTTTCCTCGGCTACCGCGCAGGCGGCGGCCCCCGCGTCCAACGAGCGCGTGACCCTCGACGAGTGGTCGCGTCTCGTGTGGATGAACGCCAGCGCGGGCAACAAGGACATCGTCTTCAAACTCCTCGAAGCGCTCCCCAAGGACGCGCCGAGTCCGAGCGTCGCCGATCTCCGCAAGGCCGTCGACGAGCGCGAGGCGCACATCGAGAGCCGCGAGCGCACGCGCAGCGAGCGGCTCGCCGAACTCGAGGAAGAACTCGTCGAGCACATCGGCGACAACGACTTCGATGAAGCCATCGCCAACGCCGTGGAGATGCAGGACCTCTCCGGCGACAAGCAGGCGTTCGTGCGCACGCCCAAGATCGCCGACCTCATCTCCCGCGCCGAGAACGAGGCGCGCCTCGCCGAGGCGCGCAACGACTGGCTCCGCGCGCAGTCGCTCTACTTCCGCCTCTCCCTGCTCTTCGAGAACACCAAGCGCTACGACGCCGAGATGAAGCGTCTGTCGCAGCGGCTGACCTTTCTCCGCCTCTACGCCCCCGAGACGCTCCACGCCATGCGCGACGCCGAGCGCGTCCGCGACGGCAAGGAGCCGCTCCCCCCGTACAACGCGATCGACGGCGACTGGCGCGAACGCCTCAAGGGCATCGACCGCATGATGGTCCTTCGCGCCATGGCCCGCGCCGAGCGCGCCAACGTCGACGGCGCCGGGCTGGGCGAGATGATCGCCTCCGGCCTGGCCGCGGTCGAGACGCTCGCCACCACCGAGCCGCTCGCGGAGGTCTTCCCCTCGATCAAGAGCCAGCGGTCCGTCGAGCAGTTCCTCGCGGAGATTTCCGCGGAGCGCGGGCGCTTCAAGGAACGCCCCAACGCCGGGCAGTTCGAACTCCGCCGCGCGATGACCAACATGCTCCGCGCCAACGAGCAGACCCTGAACCTCCCCGAGCAGGCCGTGCTCCAGGCCTTCGGCGACGGCGCGATGCTCGCGCTCGACGAGTTCTCCTCGATCATCTGGCCCTACGATATGGAGCAGTTCATGCGCTCCACGCAGGGCTCGTTCCAGGGCGTGGGCATCCAGATCCAACTCGACGAGGCAGGCAACCTGAAGGTCGTCACGCCCATCGAGGGCACCCCCGCCCAGCGCGCCGGCATCAAGCGCGGCGACATCATCCGCAAGGTCGACAACGACACCACGCTCGGCGTCACCCTTCTTCAGGCCGTTGACCGCATCACCGGCCCCGCCGGCAGCAAGGTCACGCTCGGCGTCGAGCGCGAGGGTCAGGACGACCTGATCGAGTTCACGCTCACCCGCGCCGAGATCCCGATCTACACCGTCAAGGGCTGGGAGCGCAACGGCGCGCACGAGTACGACTGGAACTGGTTCATCGACGAGCAGGCCGGCATCGGCTACGTCCGCCTCACCCAGTTCACAGAGAACACCACGCGCGATTTCGACGTCGCGATCCGCGCCATGCAGGCACGCGGCCTCAAGGGCCTCGTGCTCGACCTGCGCTTCAACCCCGGCGGCCTGCTCTCGCAGGCGGTCGGCATCGCCAACCGCTTCGTCGACGACGGCGTGATCGTCAGCCAGCACGACGCGCAGGGCTTCCAGACCGACCGGCAGGTCGCCCGCCGCGGCCTGGCGACGCTCGCCGACATTCCGGTCGCCGTGCTCATCAACGAGGGCTCCGCCAGCGCCTCCGAAATCGTCTCGGGCGTGCTGCAGGACTACAGCAAGGCGGGCAAGGTGCAGTCCGTGCTCGTCGGCGCCAACTCCTACGGCAAGGGCAGCGTGCAGAACGTGTACGATCTTGGCGACGGCGTCTCGGCGCTGAAACTCACGACGCAGTACTACAAACTCCCCGGCGGCCGGCTCATTCACCGTCGTCCGGGCGTCGAGGGCTGGGGCATCCAGCCCGACATCGAGATCACCATGCTTCCCAAGCAGGTCGGCGACGCGCTCGAACTCCGCCAGGACGCCGACATCGTCGACGTCGACGCGAAGGGCAACGTGCTGCCCAACCCAGACCGCCCCGATCCCAACCGTCTGCTGAGCGAGGGCCTCGACCCGCAACTTGAGACCGCGGTGCTGCTGCTCAAGTCGCGCATCGTCGGCGAGCAGGAGGCCCAGGCCATGCTCGACGCGCCCGTCACCCTGCCCGGCCGCGGCGGCTGACGCTTCTTTCCCCTCCTACGAAGTGGGAGGGGTTAGGGGAGGGTCTGATTCATCATCACGTTCATCCACGGCCGGTCCCATCAACGGGGCCGGCCGTTTCGTTTTTCGTGCGGGCGCGCACTACCCTTGCCCATGGACATCAACGAACGGATCGCGCGCTTCGAGAACATGGCGCAGGCCGATCCCGACAACGACATGGCCCACTTCTCGCTCGGCGGCGCGTACGCGCAGGCCGACCGCCACGCCGACGCGGCCCGCTCGTTCCTGCGCTGCGTCGAACTCAATCCCGAGATGAGCAAGGCGTACCAACTCGCGGGCGCGGAACTCGTCAAGGCGGGGGACCGCACCGAGGCGGCCCGCGTGCTGAAAGAGGGCTATGTCGTCGCCGCCCGGCTGGGCGACCGCATGCCCCAGACCGCGATGGAGCGTCTGCTCGGGGAACTGGGCGAGGACGTTCCCGAACTCGACGATGCGACGATAGCCGAGGCCCAGCGGGCCGCGTCCGCGGCGCCGGGCGGGTTCGTCTGCGCGCGCACGGGCAGGCCGGGCACCAAGATGAAGGCGCCGCCCTTCAAGGGCCCGATCGGCGCGTGGATCCACGAGAACATCTCCGCCGAGACGTTCCATGAGTGGATCAAGCAGGGCACGAAGGTCATCAACGAACTCCGGCTTGATCTCTCGCGTGAGCAGGACGAGAAGACCTACGACCAGCACATGTACGAGTACCTCGGGCTCGACGAGTCGATGCTGCGAGACCTGCGCGAGAAGCAGAACGCATGAACCAGAGCCGTCCCATGCCGCGGGACACGAAGCGGCTGCGGTTTCGACTCTGGGAAGACAACGAACGCGACATCGCCGCCGCGCTCGAGATCTACAGCGATCCCGAGGTGATGAAGTGGGTCGGGATGCGCGAGGCGGAGACCGCCCGCGAGCAGATGCTCGCGCGGTTCACCCGCCGCCGGGCAATGTTCGAGCGCACCGGCTACACCGCGTGGGCCGTGGTCCCGCTCGATGACGAGTCGGACACACCTGTGGGGACGATCGGGCTCTGGCCGCTGAACGAGGGCCCCCACGCCGACGCGGCCCGTCGCGACCCGCGCTTCGGCCCGATGGTGGAGATCACGTACCACTTCCCGCGGCGAGCGTGGGGCAAGGGGCTTGCACGCGAAGCCGGCCGCAGCGTCGTCCAGTTTGCGTTCGCTGCGCCGCCCGGCGGCGTGGGGCTGGAAGAGGTTGTCGCGACGATCTACCCGGAGAACACCGCATCGATCCGCACCGCCGAGGCCATCGGGTTCGTCGGCAAGGGCGAGCAAGGCGCTCCCGAGACGATGTCGCTCTTCGGCCGCGAGGACATCGTGCTCCTCCGGCTCTCCAGGGAACGCTGGCTCCGGCTCGCGGAGGATTGATCCGACGACCGCGGGTTTGCCGATCCCTTGAGCATGGCGAACACCCGTGCGCGAACCGACCAGCCCGACGCTCTCGTGCTCTCTTCGGGCGACCTCGCGTCGTTTGCGGCCCTCCTGTCGCTTCGCCGGCCCGATCTCTGGGTTGATGCGCCAGCCACAGACGATCGCGGCACGCGCGCGGTCATCGGGAAACAGTGCGCCCTCGCCGG
>JBQLZI010000038.1:0-13277 GCA_052168195.1 Phycisphaerales bacterium | reverse complement strand
AGTCGGCGCGGGGTCGGTACATCGATTCGATCCACTCCACCGCCTGCCGGAACCGTCGGTCGCTGGTGTCGCGGAACACCGGGCGCCAGCCCTTCACGGGCGGGTGCGCGCGGAAGGCGTTGTCGCGGTTCATGCCCATCTGCATGAGCAGCGAGCGGTCCGGGGTCTGCCAGTCGATGAGCGCCTGCCCGTCGTGCGTGCGGTAGCGATCGAGGATGAGGAAGTTGGTGTAGACGGTCTGCTCGCTGCCCGCGCGGCGCGCGTAGAAGGTGAGCCCGCTGGGGTTCTCGCCGCCGTGGCAGCCCGACGTCGAGCAGTTCTGGAGCAGCCACGTGGTCTGCACGTGGTCGCGGTAGCGCTCCATCGAATCGACGCCGCCGAGCACGCGGACGCGCCCGTACAACTCGCGTGCCTGCAACTCGAACATGATGTCGAGGATTTCTTCCGGCGACTTACGGTAGAACCTGTCGCGCTCGACGCGCGTCGCCGGGAGCAGCGGGCTGCCCGCGTAGGCCTCGAGCAGCGCGTCGATCGTTTCGCGGTCGACGAGGATGCGCGGCGGAGAACGCAGGTCGAGTTCGAAAACCTTCATCAGGTTGACCTGCGACTCGCTGAGCACCGGGAAGTCGCGCCGGTGCCCGAGCGGGATCTCGCGGTTCGTGCGCGGCGGCTCCTCCGCGCTCTCGTCGTCCGGGTCGTCGGTCGGCGTCTCGGGCCGCTCGACGCTCGGGGCGGCCTCGCGCTCCTGGCTGCGTTCGCGGCGGCGCTCGCGCATGTCGATCTGGCGGGCCACGAGTTCGCGCAACTGCCGGGCCTTGTCGTTGAACGGCTCCACCTCGAGGATGTGGTCGAGTTCGGCGAGCGCCTCGTCGTACATCCCCACGCTGCGCAGCCACTCGGCCACAAGGAGGAGGCGCTCCACGTCGCCGTCATCGATGAGCGAGCGCATCTGCTCGTACTTCTTGCGCAGGGGCATCTGGAGCTCGACCCGCTCGACCGTGTCGACGGGGACGCGCGCCTCGACGCCGGCGATCCGGAGCGTGAACCACTCGCGGGCCTGCTCGACGAGCGTGCCCACGATGCGCTGGCCGTCGCGCATCACGAGCACGACCTCGTACTCCATCCGCTGCACGGCCGAGCGGTCGACGTCGCGGAGGGCGTCGTCGATGCGGAGCGTGAGACGCTGCGGCGTGATCGCGGTGAGCGTGCCCTCCAGCCGCCCGCCGTCGCGGAGGATAACCGCGACGCGCATGTCGATGGCGGGCTCGGCGCGGAGGGCGGATTCGACCGGCCTCGGGGCGTTCTGCGCGAGCGCCGTGGGCAGCGCGGCCGCGACGAGGCCCAGCCCCACGGCGAGCGCAACGCCCGCGCGGGTCAGGGCGGGCCGTTTCGATCGTGTCTTGCTCATGGGGTGGTGCACCGCCGGGATGATCCGCCATGCGGGGTGGGCTTGTCCAGTGACTCCGCCCACCGATACGTCCCGGACCGCCCGCGGTTGCCCGTCAGGCGGCGTCGAGCAGGGTGACCGCTCCCGAGTCATGCTCGACCAGCGCGACTTCCTTGAGGCGGACCACCGATTCGTCGAGCAGGTTGGTCACGATGGCCCGCCCGTGGTCGTCGATGCCGATCCGCACCGGCCCGCGCAGTTCGCGGCGAAACGAGGCGGTGTACGCCCCCACCTGGAGCGTGACCTTGGGGTGGATCCGGCCGTTGACCGTCAGTTGGCCGACAGCGCCCGCGCGCACGATGCCCAGCAGGGCGCGGCAGGCGGTGTCGACCTTCGAGAGCATCCCCCGGAGCGTCGAGAGTTCGTACTCGAGTTCGGTCGAGCGTTCCGCCTGCGACGCGGTGAGTTTGGGGCCCGAGAGCGAGGTGAGTTGCGTGTGCTCGCGCTCGGCCTTCTCCAGCCGCGCGCCGATCGAATCGCGGAGGGCCTGCGCGCGTTTGAGCAGCGACTCGATCCGCGTGGACCGCCCGACCGAGAGGCGCGTCGCGACCCCCGCCTCGCTGCCCACGGTGTCGACCTCGCACATCCCCGCGACGGCGATCTCGCCGCCGATGATCTGCCCGCGGGCGCAGTGCAGGTTGCGGCCGACGGCGAGGGAGCAATTGACCATCTCTCGCTCGATGCGCGCGTCGCGCATCACCTCGCCGTGCACCTGATCGAGGTACCGCGCGGACAGGTCGCGTCCGACGGTGAGCCAGCCCTTGCCGCGCGCGGCCATGCCGCCGTCGAGCCGGGCGTCCCATCCGGCGTGGATCTTGGCCGCCTCGACGAGCCCCCGGACGGTCGCGGTGCCCGTGACGCGGACCTCGAAGTCGTCGCGCACGCCTTGGAGGACCTGCACGCTGCAGGGAAGATCGAGGTCGCCCGTCGAGTTGTCGACGAACTCGGGGACCTCGGCGACGTCGAGGATGCGCGCGAGCGTTTCGCCCACATGGAGCACCCCGCCCGACGCGGCGACGAGCGCGTCGCCCTCGCGGACGATG
Organism: Phycisphaerales bacterium; assembly: GCA_052168195.1. GTDB lineage: Bacteria > Planctomycetota > Phycisphaerae > Phycisphaerales > UBA1924 > JAHBXC01. The sequence goes on along the minus strand of JBQLZI010000038.1, from coordinate 10,787 downwards.
GACGGATGCAGGCGGAGCGGCGCGGCTGGGCCGCGCTTCGCGTGGATGGACGTGCCGCGCACGTTGACGCCGTCCTCGCCCGCGCCGGGGTCGGTGATCGTGCCCAGGCGCTGGCCGGCGCGCACGACGCGGAAGATGCGGTTCTTGCGATCGTCGAAGTTCGACTCGTCGTCGGTCGGCTCGTCGATGACGACCACCCCCGGCTCGCCGTGGGTGGGAGGAGTGCCTTCGGCGACGACGCGTTCGGGCGCGTCGTCCGGCGCGGCGGCGCGGCACGCGTTCACGAACGCTTCGACCTCGTCCCAGTCGATCAGCCCCGGCGCGACGCCTTCCGCGTCGAGCAGGGCCGCGCAGAGTTCGCGGCAGATGTCCCCTCGCGGGCGCCCGGCCGGGGCGCGCAGGGCAGCGCTCAGCCCTGCGGGCTGAACAACCACCTCAACTGGGGGAAACTCGGGCACTGCACGCCTCCGTCGAGGGAGACCGTCTCGCGTGTCCCGGGCACGGAGACGCCGATGGCGGTGTGTGGGCGGTCAGGCCGCGGCGGCCTCGACCTTGCCCATCGTCTCGTTGATGCGCTGGCTGAGCACGTCGGGGGTGAACGGCTTGACGACGTAGTTGTTGACGCCGGCCTTGATGGCCTCGATCACGCGGGCCTTCTCGGCTTCGGTCGTGACCATGATGATGGGCGTGGTCTTGTTCTGCTCGCGGAACTTCTTCACGAACGTGAGGCCGTCCATGTTGGGCATGTTCCAGTCCACGAGCATGAGGTCGGGCTTGAAGGCGCCCACCTTGCTCATGGCGTCCTGGCCGTCGCAGGCCTCTTCGACCTGGTGCTGCCCGAGCTGCGCGATCACGGACTTCTGAATGTTGCGCATGGTGCGCGAGTCGTCGACAAGAAGGATCTTCATGGATGCACCCTCATTCCTGCTCAGGCGGCCTTGGCGGCGACGGCCGCCTCCTGGATCACGATCTGCAACAGCATTTCCCCGCAGTCCGTGGAGCACGGGATCACGATCGTCGGGGCTTCCTTCTGCTTGGCGATCGTGTGGTTGGACCCGATGACGACGCTCGGGCACGAGATGCTGACCTTCTTGCCCTCGAACATGGCCTTGGCGCCGCCCGAGACCATGTTGACGAGTTCACCGAGCGCGTCGGCGAAGTCGGGGCTGCTCACGTCGATCTCCGCGCCGGAGAAGAGCGAGACGAGGCGCTTGGCGGTCTCGGTCGGGAAACTGAGGACGACCGAGCCGACGACGTCGCCGCTCATCCCGATGATGCTCGAGACGTCCGCACCGGCTTCGGAGCCGGTCTTGATGCGCGGCTCGTTCACCTCGACGGGGAGGTTGAGCATCGTGGAGAACACGTTCTGCACGCTCACGATGAACGGCGTGATGTAGGTCGGATCCATGTGGTCTTGCTCCGATTCGGCGCTGTCGTCCTGCACCCCGCGTCCCGCGGGCGTGTGTGTGTTCACCCGCCGACCCCTCGGATCGGCGGAATCGATGGTCCGCTTCAGGCGGCGGCGCGCATTGGCGTGCGGCCGCGGCCCCTGGGCGTGGGTCGTTCCGGTTCGTTTCGGGACCTTCCGGCCCGGCTCTCGGTGCGCGCGAGGTCGAGCAGGCGCGCCACGTCGATGATGAGGCTGGCCTCGCCTTCGTCGCCGACCGTGGCGCCGCTGACCGGCGCGCCGGAGGCGACGGTGCTCTCGAGCGACTTCACGACGATCTCGCGCTGCCCGATAAGCCGCGTGACCATCAGCCCTGCGCTGGCGCCGTTCATGCTGAGCACGACGGCGAAGGGGCTGGGCTCGCGGCGCGCCTCGGGCACGCGGAAGACCTCGCAGGCGTCGATGAGCGGGAGGACCTCGTCGCGCAGGCGCATCACCGGGCGGCCGTGGATGGTGGAGATGTCCTTCTCGTTAGGCTTGACGATCTCGACGATGTTGCCCAGCGGAATGGCGTACTCCTCCTGGCCGACGCCGATGACCATCGCGTCGAGGATGGCGACCGTCAGCGGGATCGCGATCGAGACGGTGGTGCCCTGACCCAGCGCGCTGCGCAGGGAGATGGCGCCCTTGACCTTCTCGATGTTCGTGCGGACGACGTCCATGCCGACGCCGCGCCCGGAGAGGTCGGTCACCTGCTCGGCGGTGGAGAAGCCGGGGGCGAAGATGAACTGGAAGACCTGGGAGTCGGTCATCGCGGCGCCTTCGTCGGCGGTGCAGAGCCCGCGCTCGACGGCTCGCTTGAGGATCTTCTCGCGGTCGAGCCCGCGCCCGTCGTCGCAGATCTCGACGAGGACGTGCTCGCCCTCGTGGCGTGCCCGAAGGGTGATCGTGCCGGTCTCGTCCTTGCCGGCGGCCTTGCGGGCATCGGGCGTTTCGACGCCGTGGTCCGACGAGTTGCGCAGGATGTGGACGAGCGGGTCGCCGAGCTGCTCGATGACGGACTTGTCGACCTCGGTGTCGCCGCCCTCGATGACGAGGCGGAGTTTCTTGTTCGTGGCGCGGGCGAGGTCGCGGATGAGTCGCGGGTAGCGCCCGAAGAGTTTGTCGAGGGGCTGCATGCGCGTGCGCATCACGGCGAGTTGGAGATCGCCGCAGATCCTGTCGAGGTCGCTTGCGCCCTGCGAGAGCGCGTCGCGCGTGTCGCGCGGGACGTCCTCGATCACGCCGACGCGCCGGGTGAGCGCGGTGACACGGTTCTTCTGGAGGACGAGTTCACCGACGAGGTCGAGGAGGGCTTCGAGCCGCTCGACGTCGACGCGGATGGTGGCGCTGCCGGCCGCGGAGTTCGCCGCGGGCTTGTCGCCCGGCTCGGCGCGGTCGGCGGCGGGCGCGGGCTGCGCGGACAGGGTCTCGGTCGGCGCTTCGGTCCCGGCGATGAACGGGGCCGACGCCGGTTCTATGCCGCAATCGACTCGGAGCGCGTCGGACGCGGAGGCGTCTTCCGGCAGCGTTGCGGCTTCGTCGATAGGGTTGCCCAGCGAGAGATCGGTGACGCGATCGAGAAGCGTCTCGCAGGGCGCGTCGATCCATGCGCCGACCTTGAGGGCCTCGGCGTTCTCGCGAAGGATCGCGACCATGGCTCCGATGCGCGGCGCGAGTTGCGCCACGCGCGACTCGTCGAGCGCGGCGATGCGGTCGGCGGCCATCTCGATGGCCTGGACGATGTGGAGCAGCGCGGGGAGTTCGAAGAACTCGACCGACGCGGCGGTGGGCTCGCAGCAGCCCGCGAGGTCGGCGCACGCGTCGGCACGAGTGGCGGCGTCGCGCAGGAGCGCGGCGGCCTCGGCCATCCTGCCGACGGATTCCTCGAAGTCGGCGGCCATGAACTCGAGGAGGTCGGCCTTGTGCGGGGGGAGATCGAGCGCGGCGCGCGGGCCGTAGTGATCTTCGCTCGCGGGGGCGTGGTCGGCCTGGCTCTGATGCGCCGGCGCGGCCGCCGCGCCGCCCGTGGACTGCCCCATCTTCGTGAGTTGATCGACGAGGGCGCCGCGCGCGGGGGTGAGCGCGGAATCGCCGTTCTGGAGTTGGGCGAGGTGGCCCTTGATGGCGTCGGCGGCTTCGAGGAGGAGGTCCATCACCTCGCGGGTGACGAGCAGGCCGCCGCGCCGCGCGTTGTTCAGGGCTTCCTCGGCGGCGTGGGCGACGCGCACCAGTTCGGTGAGCGAGAGGAAACTCGCGCTGCCCTTGATGGTGTGGAGCGCGCGGAAGACGCGGTTGAGGAGCTCCGGGTCGGTGGGCGTGGACTCCAGGAGCACGAGGTCGCCGTCGAACTGGTCGAGCAGTTCGCTGGACTCGGTGATGAAGTCCTGCAGCAGTTCAGCGTCGAACTCGTGCACAGAGCGCCTTTCGGAGAACTCGTGAGGGGGCGTCGGTTACGCGGCTTTGGGCATGCCCGGGATCGTGGGTTTGAGGCCGCCGGCGGCGCCCGCGATCTTGCGGTAGCAGAAGCCCTGGGGGATGGCGAGGGGTTGGAAGGTGGTGTTGAGGTCGCGAAGGGTCTCGCTGTGCCCGATGAAGAGCGTGCCGTCGGTCGCGAGTTGCTCGGCGAAGGTCCCGATGACCTGCTCCTTCATGGCCTTGTCGAAGTAGATGAGGACGTTGCGGCAGAAGATCACGTCCCAGATGCCGTGACGCTTTGCGGCCATGCGGTCCTTGAGGTTGTGGCGCTCGAAGTTCACCATGGACTTGATGGTGGGGTCGATGGTGAAGAGCGGGCCGCTCTTGGTGAAGTAGCGGTCGACGATGAGAGACGAGGTCGTGCGGATGGAGTAGGTGGTGTACTCGCCCTTGGCGGCGACGCCGAGGGCTTTCTCGGAGATGTCGGTGCCGAGGATCTCGATGCGCCAGTCGCTGAGGCGCACGCCGAGCGTGCGGTGGAGCATCATGGCGATGGTGTAGGGCTCTTCGCCGGTGCTGCACGCTGCGGACCACACGCGGATGCGCTTGGTGGACGCGCGCTTCTCGAGCAGATCGGGGAGGATCTGCTTCTCGAAGACCTCGAGCTGCGGCTCGTTGCGGAAGAACGAGGTCTCGTTGATGGTGATGCGGTTGAACATCTCTTGGAACTCGTCGTCGCGGTAGGGCCCGACGGTGAGGAAGGTGATGTAGTCGTCGTAGGTGGTGAACTCGAGTTCCTGGAGTCGCCTCCCGAGCCGGGATTCGAGGACGTACTTCTTGGTGTCCTGGAAATGGATGCCCGAGCGGTCGTAGATGACCTTGCGGAGTTTGGTGAACTGCGCATCGGTCAGCTTCGGCGCTTCGGCGGTGGTGGTGCTCATCGGGGAGGTTCCGTTGTCTTCGGTTGGTGCGCGGGGCGAGTCGGCCCGTGGTTCAGTCGGCGTTGTCGGCGACGGCGTCGAGGCGCTTCATCAGCCCGTCGGCGAAGAGTTTCGCGACGTCGAGCAGGATGACGAGTCGGTCCTCGAGTTTGCCGACGCCCTCGATGAAGTCGGACTCGATCGAGGAAACCATGTCGGGCGCGGGCTCGACGATGGACTTCTCGATGCGGAGCACCTCGTGGACGCGGTCGACGATGAAGCCGACGACGCGCTCGCTGACCTCGACAACGACGATGCGGCTGTCCTGGCTGTGCTCGGTCTCGGCGAGACCGAAACGCCGACGGAGATCGATGACGGGGATGATCTTGCCGCGGAGGTTGATGACGCCCTCGACCTCGGGGGGCGAGTTGGGGACGCGTGTCAGCGACATCATGCGGTTGATCTCGCGGACCGCGAGAATGTCAACGGCGAACTCTTCGCCCGCGACGTCGAAGGTGACGAGCTGGAGTTGCCCGTGGGCGGACTGATCGCCCCGTGACGCCTCGGTCGCGACGCTGGTATCGAGCGTGGTCATGCGGAGGTCTCCGGCGAGCGTCGCCGATGCATTCGAGCAACGCGTGGTGTGCACAGCGCCGGCGACACGGCCGGGCTCTCAGGACAAGCACATCGGCAGAAATTGGGGGGGAATCGAGGCGCCGGGATTCGAGTTCGCGCGGACGCCGGCGCTTCAGGCCGCCGTGCCGCGCGTGCGCGAGGGCGCGGGCGGGTTCTCGGACGCGGCGGGCCGGCCCGCGCCCAGCCCGAGGCCGGCGAGGGCGCGGCCGATGTCGCGCGGGGAGAGCGACGCCTCGGCGAGGCCGTGGGCCGTCAGCCCCTTGGGCATGCCGTAGACCACGCACGTGTCGGCGCTCTGAGCGAGGATGGTTCCGCCGGCGGCGGCGAGTTCCTTGCCGCCGATGAAGCCGTCGTCGCCCATGCCGGTCATGATGACGGCGAGGCCGCGGTTGCGCAGCGTGCGCGCGCCGGACGCGAAGAGTTCGTTGACGCTCGGCTTGTAGAGCGCTTCGCGCGGCTCGGCGCTGATCTCGAGTTCGAGGCGACCCGGGCCGGCGCGGTGCACGCGGCCGTGCTTCCCGCCCGGGACGATGTACGCGGTCCCTCGGTGCAGGGGCATGCGGTTCTCGCCGTGCACGACGGTGATGGCGCACTGCTGATCGAGTCGCTCGGCCATGCTCTTGGTGAACATCTCGGGCATGTGCTGCGCGATGACCACGGGGCAGGAGAGATCCGCGGGGAGCGCGGTGAGCGTCTGCTCGAGCGCGGGCGGGCCGCCCGTGGAGGAGCCGATGAGGACGGCGTCGAAGGTTCCGGGGCGGTACTTGGGGATCTCGGCGCTGACGCTCGAAGCGATCGGCGCGGGGCGCACGGGGCGGGCCTCGCGGAGACTGCGGATCTTCGCGAGGATCTGCTCGCGGAGCGTCTCGACGTGGAGGGTGATCTGGCTCTGGTCCTTGGCGACGACGTCGAGCGCGCCGAGCCGGAGGGCCTTCAGCGCGGCGCGGCTGCCCTCGGTGGTGAGACTCGACACCATGAGGACGCGCGTCGGCGCCTGGGCCATGATGCGGGTCAGCGCGGTCAGGCCGTCGACCTCGGGCATCTCGATGTCGAGAGTGATGAGGTCGGGCTTGAGCGCGACGGCTTTCTCGACGGCCTCGCGGCCGTTCTTCGCGGTGTCGATGACTTCGAGGGAGGGATCGGACGCGACGATCTGGCTGATCGCCTTGCGCATCACCGCCGAGTCATCGCAGACAAGCACCCGCATGGCGAATCTCCGTGCCGAGGGCGGGGCCGCGACGGGCAGTCCGGGCGGCGCCCCAGGTTCTCATCGGCCCGGGCGGAGGCCCGCTCCACGGGAGTTTCCGGGGCGTGCCCTGACGGGAAAACGGGCGAAATCCGCCGACAAACCCCTCTGGGGAAGCGACTTGGAACGCTTCGGCCCGCGTGCAGAAAAACCCCGGGGATCGCAAAAAACCCCGTTTCCGCGCCGGGCGATCTCGCGTATAGTGTGGGTGACGTGTTTCTTCCCTCCTAACCCGCGTTGCCCCTCCCCAGGGCAGCGCGGGTTTTTCACGCGCGGAGGCCGGGGGGGCCTGAGAGGGTGATTTCAGCCGCCGCGACGGCTGACGACGATCAGCCCGACGAGCGTGCCGTTCTCTTCGAGGTGGGCCGCCACGAGGGGGTCTCCCGCGTCGGTCGCCCAGAAGCCGCCCGCCCGGAATGGTTCCGAGAACGCGTCGCGGAACTCCCGGAGGTCGTAGCGGACGGTCTCTCCCACGTCGAGGCGTTCGAACGGCCGCGAATACCACTTGTTCAGCCAGAGGGTGGTGTCGGGGATCGGGTTCGCGGTGGTGTTGGTGATCGTGATCCGCGTGCCCTCGCGGACGACCTGCACGTTGATGGTCTCGCCGATGCGGGACTGCGTGGGGAAGGGCTTGGCGTACTCCACCTCGCCCCACCCCTGGCACCCTCCCAGCGCGGCGATCGCGCAACATCCGAGAACCTGAAGGGTGAACGCGCGTCGGGGGCGGGTGTGCATCCTCCTATAGTCGCCCCGATGGGCTGCGAGAGCAACAGCCGCAACGCCACGGCGCCTGCGCCGGCGATCGCCCCGGGCGCCGAGTCACTCGACCCCGCCGCGTTCGCGCGCTCGTTCGCGATCGACCCGCGCCTGCCCGCGACCATCCCCGGGTTCGACGCGCCGTTCGTTCAGGCGGGGCTCGCGGGATATTCCGACGCGGCGATGCGCATCGTGGCCCGGCGGCACGGCTGCCCGCTGTGCGTGACCGAGGCGCTGCTCGACCGCACGCTCCTCGCCGGCGGCCGGGGCTTCGCGAAGGCCGACCTTGGCGAACTCCACGACAACGTGCCCGGCGGCGCGGAGGATCACCCGCTGGTCGGGCAGATCATGGGCTCCGAATCCGACGAGATGGCCGCCGCCGCGGTGAAGATGATCGAGCAGGGAGCGCGCCCGCCCGCGCACTACCGCACGATGGCGTACAGCACGGGCGCCGACGCGGTGCGCACCGAGACGGACTCGTTTGCCGCGATCGACGTGAACCTCGCCTGCCCGGTGAAGAAGATCAGCAAGAAGGCGCGCGGCGGGCACTGGCTTGCGCACCCGGAAGGCGCGATCGACATCCTCCGCGCCGTGCGCAAGGCCGTGCCGGACCGCATCCCGACCACGCTGAAGATCCGCCGCGGCTCGGACGATTCGGCGGACGCCGAGCGGAATTTCTTCCGCATCTTCGACGCGGCGTACGACCTCGGGTACGCGTGGGCGACGGTCCACGGGCGCACCGTCGAGCAGAAGTACATCGGGCCGTCGCGCTGGACGTTTCTGCGCGACCTCGTGCGTGCGCGCCCGGACCGCGTGATCCTCGGCTCGGGCGACGTGTGGGAGGTCCGCGACGTGTTCCGCATGCTCGAGTACACCGGCGTGCACGCCGTGTCGGTGGCGCGCGGGTGCATCGGGAACCCGTGGATCTTCCGCCAGGCGCGCGACATGCTGCAAGGCCTGCCGCCGCGCAGTCCGACGATCGACGAGCAGCGCGACGCGCTCCTCCAGCACTTCGACCTCTCGGTCGCCGTGAACGGCGAGAACCTCGCCGGACGCCTGATGCGCAAGTTCGGGATCCGCTTCGCGGAGCATCACCCGCAGGCCGAGGACGTGCGGAAGCGCTTCATCGCGGTGCACTCGCAGGCCGATTGGCGCGCCGTGCTCGACGAGTTCTATACCGAGCCGGCGGAAGCGACGGCGTAAGCACGAACCGAGACCGTGCGCACGGGTGACGCCTTTCCGCGCAGACGCGCGCACAGACCGTGTGCCTGCACATACTTCTTGCTTGCATTCCCTCGGCCGCGTGCGAACCTCTCCGCGATCACCCCTCCGGAGACTCCCATGCCCCTACGCCGACTCCCGACTTTCCTTCTCCCGGCCCTCGCGTTCGTGGCGCTCAGCGTTCCCGCGTGCGTCGACCCGGGCGCGTCCGCGCCCGTGCTCGAACAGCAGGCCGACGCGCTGCGCCGCCTGGAACGCGCCTCGGCGGAGGATTCCGCCGCCCTCGCGACGCTCGCGGATTCCCTGCTCGCCGCGCAGCGCGAGCGTGCGTTGGTCCGACTCGAACTCGATCGGCTCGACGACCCCGCGTTCATCGAGGACGCGACGCGGCGCCGCGCCGAACTCGAGCAACTCCCCGAGATCCGCGAACTCGACTCCGGCGCGGGCGCCATCCGCGCCGCGCTTCGGTCGCGGGCGATCGCGCAGGCCGCCCTCTTCGCGGAAACGCTCGCCGACAACGCGGCGCTCTCCAACGCCGCCGGCGCAACGATCGACCTGACCGCCGCGTCGCGTGAGGCGGCCTCGCATCTGTGGCGCGAGGCTGTGCTCGAGCGCATCGACGATCCCGCGGCCCGCGACGCCGCCGCCCGACTCCTCGACAACCTCCTCAACCCCTCCAACTGAGAGCGCCCCATGCCCGACACGCTCACCCTGCGCGACGACGATCTCGCGCGCCTGCTGGACAAACTCGAGAACGACACCCCCGCCCTGACCCCGCGCGAGGTCGGTGTTCTCGCGAGCGCGCTCCGCGCCCTCGCCGCCGATCAACTCATGATCGTGCGCATGCAGCGCGCCCTCGCGATCCACGGCGAGTCGGCGGCCCGCCTCGACGCGATCATCGCCGACGCGCGCTCGGCCGTGCAACGAGTCGCGAGCGGCGCCTCGCCCGCCGAATCGTTCGATCCCTCCGCGACGGCCGCGGCGAGAACCGCGCTGGCCCGGCGCGTCGACGCCGCACGCACCGGCCGCGACGTCATCCTGGCCGCCCTCGCGTTCGCCCGCGACATCGCCCCCGCGCTCTAGATGTGCGCCTCTCCCTCCCCCGCCCGGCGCTCCGCGGCGCCGGCGCGGGGTTACGCGCGGACCGTCCCCCGCCTCCTCGGCAGCATCGCGAGCGCGAGCAGCGAGATCCCCGCGCACGCGAGGAACGCCCCGCCGTACCCGCCGCGGGCCGCGAGATTCCCCGCGAGCGCGACCGCCCAGACTTCGCAGAGATTCGTTGCGCCCATAAACGCGCTGAACTGCGTGCCGCCGATCGCCGGATCGGTGAGATCCATGAACAGCGCGTACGACGACGCCGTGAGCACGCCCACGCCCGCGTATAACGGCAGCAGCATGACCATCAGCGCCTCGCCGCGCAGCGATCCATCGAGCAGCACGAGCACCGAGACCCAGCACGCCACGCCGATCACCGCTGCGCGCACCATCCGCGCGTGCCCGCGCCGGTCCGCCAGCCACCCGCCGATGAGCCCGCCCACGATGATGCACGCGATGACCGGGAGCGCAAGGAACCAGCCGATCGTGCTCTGCTCCACGCCGCGGTCGAGCAGGAACGGCCCGAGCAACCCGCCCACCGCCTCGAAGCCCGCGCCGGCCACGAGCGCGATGCCCACGCCGAACCACGTTGCCCTTCGCGTGAACACGCGCACCAACGCGTGCACGAACCTTGATGCCGTCGGCTGCTTCGCGCGCTCGGGCAAGACGGGCGCGGGGAACGTCCACACCACGATGATCGTCAGCCATACGCACGCGATGAGCGCGAGCACGACCGCTTCCGCGCCGATCCACTGCTCGGCCGCCAGCGCCACGCCGCCGAACACGCCGCGCCCGACCAGCATCCCCGCCTGCATCCACGCCGTGATGCGCCCGCGTTCACCCTCGGGCACCGTCGCGACGGCCAAGGCATCGATCGCCACGTCCTGCGTTGACGCCGCGAACGCGTGCGCCAGCAGCAGGAACGCCGCCCAGCCGAGCAGCGCCTCCAGCGGCGCCAACCCCAGCGGCAGCAGCGCCACGCCCATCGCGACCTGCGCGACCGTGATCCACGCCCGGTATCCCCAGCGCGGGCCGCGCAGCGCGTCGACCGCCGGCGCCCACAGGAACT